>CAYRGL010000027.1:0-7051 GCA_964423915.1 uncultured Gammaproteobacteria bacterium
GAGTACTGGATTTACGGTGAATAGCGGAACCATCAGTGCTATTATTGCCGGCGACGCTGTGACGGTGACTAAAAATACACCAGGAACGGTTATTCTAACCCGTCCAAATTTGTTTACCGGCGCTGTTGCCATAAACGCCGGCGTTCTTGATGTTAGAGACAGCGGAGCACTCGGAGTGATTGACGGAACAACCACGGTCACGGCGGGCGCTACACTTTTAATAAACGGCAGCGGTCTTTCTATTCCGGAATATATTACTATTTCCGGTACCGGCATGTTATATACCGGTGCTATTCGAAATACCGGCGGTAACAATACTTTAACCGGTGTTATCACCTTAGCCGCGGCGGCTTCAATAGAAGCTGATTCCAGCACAACCCTTACTATTGATACTAAGGGTATTTCTGCTGTGACTTTTGGTCTAAATTTTGGCGGTGCGGGAAATATTACGACAACAAGTTCGGCACCTATTTGGGGAACATCGGCTTCACTAACTAAGAATGATACGGGCACCGTGACGATTGGTGGTTATAGCAATATTACCGGTGCAACGATTCTTAACGCTGGCATAGTTATTTTAAGAGGATCAGGGGCCATACCTTCTTCAGCGGTGACCATTAATTCCGGCGCGACTTTAACTGTTGACAATAGCACTACCAACATGTTGAACCGTTTATCTTCTTCAGCTCTGACCATGAACGGTGGTAATTTTAATTTTACAGGTAGCAATACGACGAGCGCCTCAGAGTCAACCGGCGCTTTAACGCTTTCAACGGGGCATAATATTGTTACGGTTACCCCGGGATCCGGCGGATCAACAACTTTTACTTTTGCTTCATTATCCCGCACAGCGGGTGCCACAGTATTATTCCGAGGAACAAATCTTGGTACTACACCGGCGGCTAATGTTTCAACAATCATGTTTACGGCTGCGCCAACGTTAACCGGCGCCAGCGGTGCGGCGAATTCAGCAACAATTAGCGTTATCAAGGGCGGGTTCGGCGATACATCTTTAAGCGGTACCGGTTCTGACATGGTTACATATAACGTCGGCAATACCAACGGTTTGCGACTTCTTAATCAAGCTGGTTTTAGCGGCGAATATGCGTCTAATTTTTCTACTATTAATACTAATGTTAAATTAACGGCCGGTACGGCAGCAACAACGCAATCGATCAACTCATTAATTCTGAATGGTTTTGATGTTACCAATCCCGGCTCAGGGCAAACATTAACCATGGCCTCCGGCAGCTTGAGCGGAAATATTTTGATTAATAGTGCTAATAATATTGCGGGCACTAACACAACTATCGGTATTACGACTAATGAACTGGATGTTTTAGCGAGCGCTAACTCTACAATTACAGCAATTATTGGTACGGCTGTGGCCGGTTCGATGACTGTGAGCGGTACGGGTAATGTGACCTTAAGCGCGGCGTCGGCATATACCGGTTTAACTGCTGTGAATAACGCCACCTTAACCGAGGGTAACAGTAACGTTCTTTCCTCGGGCGGTGTTACGGTTAATAACGGAACTTTTGATATTGGTGCTAACAGCGATACGGTTGGCGCAGTTACTCTGCAGGACGGAACTATTACCGGAGGAACCGGAATCTTAACCGGTACTTCGTATAGTTTTCAAGAGGGAACCGTTAGCGCGATTATCGCCGGCGCGGTTACTGTGACGCGCGTAGCAACCAATGCGGCGGCCGATAGTGTTGTTTTAATGACGAGAAATAATACCTATTCCGGCGTGACAACAATCACGAGCGGAATTCTTAGAATCGGCGGCGCCGGCGATGGAACCAATACGCCGCTTGGTACAACAGGTGGCGGAACAACCATTGCTACTATCGCCGCGCTTGATTTAAATGGATATACGCTTAGTACGGCTGAACCAATAACTTCTCTTAACGGTTTAGGTTATGGTCTGGCAGCAACCGTTGCCGCGGGTAATAGCAACATGGGCGCGATCATGAATACTTCATCAACCGGCGTCAGTTATAGTGGAGCAATTACACTTGGCGCCGCTTCTAGAATTAATTCTGATTCCGGTAGTATGACTATTAGTAGTAGTGTGTCTGGAGCAACCTTAGGTTTAACTTTGGGTGGTTTTAGTGATTGGACATTTTCTGGTGCGATTGGTACAACCACCGGCACTCTTACTAAAGATGGATTTGGCACTTTAACTCTTTCTGGTAATAGTTCTTATACTGGAGCAACTACTATCAGTCTTGGAAAAGTTAAAATTGCTGCCGCTGGCGATGGGACTAACTCACCACTTGGAACAATAGGCGGTGCAACTTCAATTACGAGCGGTGCTATGCTGGATTTAAATGGTGTTACTCTAAGCACAGCCGAACCATTGACAATTAACGGAACCGGTTTTGGACTTGGTGACTTTGCTCAAGGAGCCTTAACAAATACTTCCGGAACAGCTGTTACCTATAGCGGCCTTCTGACGCTTGGTGCGGCCAGTACAATTATTACCAATAACGGAGATATTAACTTGTCTAATGCCGGTACGATTGGTGGAAACACTTTTGGCCTAACAATCGGCGGATCAGGCAATGGTTCAATCACAAGTATTATTGGAACAACATCTGGCACAGTAAACAAAATTGGAACTGGCACGTGGACTCTTTCCGGCGCTAGCACTTTTACTGGTGCGACAACTGTTTCCAATGGAACACTTAAACTTGGCGCAACCGGCGGTGCTACGAATACGCCCCTGGGAACAACCGGAACCGGAACAACGGTGAACAGCGGAGCAGTGCTTGATTTAAATACGTTTACTTTGGGAACAGCTGAAGCTTTAACGCTTAACGGCCGAGGAATTAATGACGGCGGCGCACTTGTTAATAACTCCGGAAGCGGCGTAACCTACAGCGGCGCGATTACGCTTGCTTCTGATACGCGCACAACCAATTCAGGTGCCGGCGCGTTGACGCTTTCAGGCGGTATTACGACGGCCGGTTTTACGATTAGAATGGGCGGCGCGGGCAACACAACACTTTCTACAGTCGCCGTTTCGGGTACAGGCGGAATAACCAAGGACGGCGCCGGAACATTAACGAATAACTTTAGTCAAACCTATACCGGTGCCACAATTATTGAAGCGGGTACTTTTCAATATGGCGCTAGCGGTTTATTGGCGGTGACAGCAGTAACAGTTAACGGCGGAACCTGGGACATGGGCGGTATTACTGATACGGTCGGTGTGGTGACATTAATTGATGGAGCAATTAATAACGGTACTTTGACCGGTGCGACAAACTACACAATGGAAAAAGGAACTATTGGCGCCGTTTTGGCCGGAGCATCTCCGCTTATAAAAAACAGACAGGGGACAGTTACGATGACGGGCGCAAACAGTATTAGCAGTACCGCTACAATTAATGGCGGCAAACTTATTTTGAGCGGCTCCGGCACGGCAGTGAGCGCCACATTTACCATTAACCTTGGCGGAACCTTGACGCTTGATAATAGTTCAACAAACATCGCGAGCCGTCTTGGTGACGCGTTGGCGTTGACGATGAACGGCGGTAATTTTAATTTTATTGGCAGTAATACTGCTTCTACTAATGCCGCAGAAACAACCGGAGCGCTCACGCCGGTCAGTGGACACAATGTTGTGACAGTTACTCCGGGAACCGGCGGATCAACGACGATGTCCTTTACTACGTTGACGCGCTCAGCCGGTGCCACAGTTTTATTCCGTGGCACCGGGTTGGGCTCGACTCCGGCAGCAAATATTTCTACTCTAACATTTCCTACAACACCGCCAGGTCTCACGGGCGCGGGCGGCGCCGCTAACTCCACCACTATTAGCATTATTAAAGGCTGCTTTGGTGATTCTTCATTATCCGGGACTGGTTCGGATATGGTCACTTACAATATTGGCAATACGAACGGTCTGCGGCTTTTAAACGGAGCTGGTTTTAGCGGTGAGTATGCGGCAGCGTTTGGTACTGCAAACGCTAATGTAAAATTAACTGCCGGTACCGCGGCGACAACCCAGTCAATTAATTCATTAATCTTAAATGGTTTTGATGTTACTAACCCGGGATCAGCCCAAACTCTAACCTTGGCTTCAGCCAGTTTGAGCGGAAATATTTTAATGAATAGCGCCAATACTATTGCTGGCGCTAATACCACTATTGGTATTACAACTATTGAACTTCCAATTCTTGTTTCGGCTAACGCAACTATTTCTGCAATTATTGGCACGGCAACTACGGGTTCTCTTGACGTAAGCGGGACCGGCAACCTTACTATCAGTGCCGCTGCGGCTTATACCGGAACGACTTTTATAAATAACGCGACTTTAACGTATGGTAATAACAATATTATTTCGTCTGGAGCAGTTACTGTTGTTGGCGGTACCTATAATCTTGCCGGTAACTCTGACACAATCGGCGCTCTCAATATAAATGCCGGAACAGTCGCCAGCGGAGCCGGTACACTAACACTCGGCGGTACAGTAACAACAACCGCTAACAATAACGTCAGTTCAACGATTAGTGGCAACCTTGGTCTTGGCGCGACGAGAAGTTTTAATATTGCCGATGGTACTGCGGTTGATAATGATGTAGTTATCTCGGCTGTTATTAGCGGGGGTTTTGCTATTACTAAAGATACTGGAACAGGCGTTTTAGTTTTTTCTGGTAGTAATACCTATTCTGGAACAACGACAATTAACGCCGGAACTTTGCGACTCGGCGCTACGGGTGATGCGACCAATACACCGCTTGGCACAACAGCTGGCGGAACTTTGGTTGTCGGTGCTAGCTCGGCACTTGACCTTAATGGTTATACACTTGGTACAAGCGAAGCTCTAAGTTTAAATGGTGCACTTGCTGGCGGTGCTTTGCAAAATCTTTCCAGTGCTACGGCTACATATAACGGTCTTATTACACTTGCTGGTGCGAGTACGATTATTTCTAACTACGGAGATATTAATATCGCCAACTCAGGAACAATTACTGGTGCGACTTTTGGTTTAACAATCGGCGGGTCAGGCAATGGAACGCTAGCTAGTATTATTGGAACAACGAGCGGCACTCTAACTAAAAATGGCGTTGGTATGTGGACGCTTTCCGGTAATAGCACCTATACCGGTACAACAACTATCAGCGCCGGAACATTTAGACTTGGTACTGGTGGATCAAGCGGTAATGGACCACTTGGCACAACCGGAAACGCGACTTCTATTACGAGCGGAGCCATGCTTGATTTAAATGGTAATACGCTGAATACGGCCGAAGCGATAACTCCAAACGGAACGGGTATCATCGGCCGCGGGGCTATTATTAATAATTCTTCCAGTGCCACCGGTTATTCCGGAGTCATTACACTTGGTACGGCTCCTACTATTGCTAACTACGGATCCGGAACATTAACATTGAGCGGAAACATTGTCGGCTCGACGATTGCCTTAACAATTATTGCCGTTGGTCCGGTTACTCAATCTACGGCCAGTGTCTGGTCAGGAACTACCAGTACCCTGACTAAACAAGGTTCTGGTGTATTAACACTTGGCGGACAAAATAGTATTACCGGCGCAATGACTGTCAGCACGGGAACGCTTCGCCTGGGTGACAATGGCGGATCAACTAACACTCCATTTGGTACGATTGCTGGTGGTGTTGTAGTTTCGGCCGGCGCCGTACTTGATCTTTCTACTTTTACATCAGGCGGTGCTTCAACCTGGGAACCAATAACCTTGAACGGTAGCGGTATTAATAACGGCGGAGCACTTATTAGTAACTCTTCAACGGGTAGTACTTTTGGTGTTCTGACTCTTCAGTCCGCCTCGCGTATTATTAATTCTGGTTCAGGCGCCATTACGTTTGCGGGTGCGCCAACAGGAACATTCAACTATATTATCGGCGGAACAGGACCAACTACTTTTTCCGCCGCTTTCCCGGCCGTGGCGATTACGGTTACAAAATTCGATTCCGGAACTCTTACTTTCAGTGCCGCTAATTTATATACCGGCTTAACAAGAATTAACGGCGGAACTTTAAAATACGGCATTGCTGATGCTTTGGCGACAGGCGCCGTTACTGTTGCCGGAGGAACGCTTGATCTTGGCGGCTTTAATGAAACAAATATCGGAACAGTTACGTTAATTAGCGGATCAATTATTAATAGCGGTTCGGCGGCTTCAATAACTTCAACGGCTACTTATGCTCTTGAGAGCGGAACAATCAGTGCGCAATTAGGCAGTGCCGTTGCGGCGGGTATTTCCAAAACAACCGCGGGACAAGTTATTTTATCAGGTGACAACACCTTTACCAGCACTTCTATCGCACTAACTGTCGGTTCATTAAATGCGCGCCACAATAATGCTCTTGGGGCCTCAGGTACGACGCTTACTACAACTATTAGTGCCGGAGCTACTTTAGAATTACAAAATAATATTACAATTCCAAGCACTAAATTATTTACTATTAACGGTGCCGGTGTGAGCGCTATTGGTGCAATACGAAATGTCAGCGATTCTAATACAATTCAGTCAGCCATAACGCTCACCGCGATAAATCCACGTATCAACTCTGATAGCGGAACTTTAACTATTTCCGGAAATATCGGCGGCGCAACTTTTCCTTTAACAGTTGGCGGAGCCGGCAGTATGACGATTTCCGGAGTCATTGGTACAACAAGTGGTACTCTTACAAAAGACGGAGGCGGAACAGCAACACTAACTACTGCAACTAACACATATACAGGTTTAACTACAGTCAGCGCTGGTGTATTAAATATTCAAAATGCCGCGTCACTTGGTACTACTGCTTCTGGTACGGTAGTGAACTCAGGTGCAGCTTTGCAAATTCAAGGAACTATTACGGTAGGAGCTGAAGCTTTAACTTTAAATGGTAATGGTGTTTCTAATGATGGCGCATTACGGAATATTGCTAACAATAATACGTATCAAGGAACAATTACGCTTGCTTCTGATTCTTCTATTGGTTCTGATTCTGGTACCTTGACTTTGAGTGGGACAATTACTGGCGGTACATCCATCGATCTTACTACAGTCGGGGCA
>CAYRGL010000028.1:0-6992 GCA_964423915.1 uncultured Gammaproteobacteria bacterium
CCTCGTTTCTAATATACACTATTTTAACATTTTCTTCTCGTTTAAAAGGATTACGAATGCCAATGCTCCAGGGTTCAAGTTCTTTATTTCGTTTTACTTGAACGTCGCCGGCGACATCAACAAAAAAATTATCATAGCCGTCAGCAGCAATAATTTTCGCGGCGTTATAAATAGCCAGGCCTTTAACTAAGCCCGAAGGGTCATATGAACCATTGGGTTTGATAATATCAAAATAGCCGTGGGTTAATTGTTTTGTTTCTTCTGACTTTTTAAAAACATCTTTCATTTCTTTGCTATATTCTTCAGTTCTAATCTCGCCGCGATTAATTTTACTAATTTCGCTTGTTTCCTTATAGGTGCTGAAGCGTTCGTCAATTGAATGAAAATACGCAAAAACTTTTTCCAGTTCTGCTTGAACATTATTTTCACTAATAATAGAAAGGGTAACGGGCATGCCCATGATCAAACGAGTGTCCGGCATATTTAGATGGCGGCTTGTTGTAGAGCGACACTTAAAGATTCTCTAAAAGCTTGGCTTGTGTCGCTTGCTCCCGAAACCGTATCAACATTAGCGCTTTGCGCTTGAATGGCTTCTTGAGTTAAGAGAGGCATGGCTTGAGAATTGATATATTGCGAAGTTTGACGATCATTAGGATATTGCAAAAATTGAACATCGGCAATTCTTCCATTTTGGATACTGACTTGGACTTGAACAAGGCCATACTGGGCATCAGTTACTGAACCGGTATACTGACCATTTTTATATTTGCCAGTTTGTACAGGAACTGGTACCGGTGTTGGTGTTGGAGTCGGTGACGGAGTTGGTGTTGGAGTCGGAGCCGGAGTCGTAGTTGTTGGGTTATTTGTTTGCGTCGAAGTAGCTGGAGAAGTAGTGGTCGAGTCAGCAATTGTTTTTGGAATGGAGCTAGACGCAATAACAGAGCTCGGCTTTTGGCTAAGTTGAAAAATGATAAATAAAAAAAAGGCAAATGAAACTGTGGCGGAAAGAATGAATTTTCTCATAGTTACTAATACACCTAAAAGACAAAAATCTTACATTTGGCGCTTATATAATACAATATCCATAAATTTGTGTCAAAGGAAATTGGCTCTAAAGGGAAAAATAAGTTACTATAGAATATACTAAAAAATTATGAAAAAAATTTATTTTGTACGACACGGACAAAGCCAAGGTAATGTTAGTCCCTTGCGACAGTCAAAGGAGTCACCCTTAACTCTCTTAGGGAAGAAGCAGGCCGCCATCATTGCGCAGCGTTTAGAAGAAGTAACGATTGATGCCTTTATTGCTAGTTCGTTAACACGTGCTCAAGAAACAGCTCAGATTATTGCGCAGAAAATAAATAAAAATTTTGAAAGCTCGGACCTTTTTATTGAACGTCGTAGACCAAAAGAACAAATTGGTAAAGATAAAGATGATGAAATAGCGCAAGAATCAATGCGTTTAATTAAAGAAAATTTTGCTAATCCCGACTATCATTATTCTGACGAAGAAAATTTTTTTGATTTAAAGAAAAGAGCGGAAGAAGCTTTGGAATTTTTGGCCAAGCGCAGTGAAGAAAACATTTTAGTGGTAACGCACGGCTTATTCTTACATGTTATCATGGCCTCTGCTATTTTTGGTAAAGAACTGACAGCTAACGAAGGTAAACATTTTCTAAGAGCTTTTCATACTGAAAATACTGGAGTAACTATTTTAGTATATGATGAAACACTACCAGAGCCGTGGTGGCTTTGGGTCTGGAATGATCACGCGCATTTAAGCGAACTCGCAGATTAGATTTGAATTTTTTTGAAGAAGAAACTGCCGAGCCCCATGAAAATAAAAGTAATTACAATCAAAAAGAAAAAGTCCGTCCCCAGGCCGTAGTGTCCGGCGTTGATCAGTAATGCTCGTAATCCGTCAATTCCATAGGAAAGCGGGTCGATGCGAGCAATAATCGCTAAAATTTTTGGTAAACCATCAAGTGGGAAAAGTGAACCGGATAAGAAAAAGAGCGGCATGACTAAAAAGTTCATGATTAATTGAAAGCCTTGCATGTCTTCTAATAAAGAGGCGACCATGGTGCCAAGAGCCGTAAAAAGTAAGGCAATCAAAAACATAATAATAATCGCCGGGAAAATACCAAACCAATTGGCTGGACGAAAACCAAAGATTAAGGAAATAAGCATGACAATAATTCCTTGAATTGTTGCGACAGTTGCTCCACCCATGGTGCGGCCAATCATAATATTAAAACGAGACATTGGTGCGACTAAGGTTTCTTTTAGAAAGCCGAATTGACGATCCCAAATAATTTCCATGCCTGAAAAAATCGAAGTAAACAAAATACTCATAGCAATAACGCCCGGTGCTAAAAAGTTTAAATAATTTCCTTCACCGGCTTTTTGAAACACGGCACCAAGTCCATAACCTAGCGCGAGCAAAAAAAGAATTGGTTGACCAAGACTGCCGATAATACGCGAACGAGAGCGTAGATATTTTTTTATTTGGCGAAGCCAAAGAATGTAGATTTTATTCATATTAGTTTTTTCTTCCCCACATGCGGGCATGTTGTCTAAATTGATCAACGCCGGAAGCGGCTTCGTCTCGAATGACATTGCCGGTTAACTTTAAGAAAGCGTCTTCAAGAGATTGGGTCCCGGTTTGCGCCTTAAGTTCAGCTGAAGTGCCAATGGCAATAATTTTACCGTGATCAATAATAGCAATGCGTTGCGCAATGCGGTCAGCTTCTTCCATATAATGAGTTGTAAAAAAGACAGTGGTGTTCTCTGTTTTATTTAATTCCTTTAAATATTCCCACATGTGATTACGGGTTTGTGGGTCGAGTCCTAAAGTCGGTTCATCAAGAAAAATAATTTTTGGATGATGTAATAAGCCTCGGGCAATTTCTAAACGTCGCTTCATGCCGCCGGAAAATTCTTTTACCTGACTATCTTTTCGATCCCACAGTTCAACAAAAGTTAAGAGCATTTGAATTCGTTCTTTGCGAACTTTTTTTGGCACATCATACAAAACGCCATGTAATTCCATATTTTCATACGCGGTTAAATCGTCATCCAGACTTGGATCCTGGAAAACAATACCAAAAGATCGGCGCGCGGCATCAGGATCTTTAACAGGATCATGATCATTAAGAGACACACGGCCACTCGTTGGCTGCAAGAGAGTAGTGAGAATTTTGATGGTGGTTGATTTTCCAGCACCATTTGGACCAAGAAAAGCAAAAATCTCTCCAGGTTTGACCGAGAAAGAGATATTGTCCACGGCGACAAAGTCATCAAACTTCTTTGTTAAATTTGTTACTTCTATCATAAATTGAAGGTTATTAAGTATTAGTAGTGTACATTAAAAGTGTAGTTATATCAAGTTACACTATATAAACTGTTTTTATTTCAGAACGTTACGATTGGCAATATTTAAGATAATCTTTTATAATGGCTGTATGAAAAAATATATCTCGATTATTTGTATTTTCTGCGTTGTCATTGGTTCCTTGATTTTGGTATTTCGTTCTATTAGCGTTACTACTGACAGTGAAATAGACTCTGCGTTGCAGACTATATTGAAGAATCAAAACGTGACTCAAATCAATCAATTAAATTGCTCTAAAATTTCTGACACAGATTTAGAAAATATCGGAGATGCCTACATGGGACTTGGTTTAAATGATAATCAACATGATGCGATTCATAATTTGATGGGCGGTGAAGGTTCGTCGACTTTGCAGCAAGCACATATAAATATGGGACGTGCGTATCTGGGCTGTTGGTCAAATTTTAACGGCGCGCCCGCTAAATCAATATCTCTATTGTTTTCAAATTATTCCTTATATCGTACATTGAACACAGTTTTTGCGATTGCCATTCTAGTTCTAGTGTCAGTAATTCTTTTTATGTTAAAAATGTTAATTAAGAAATAACGATCATATGAAGAAAGGAAAAAAGATTTGTCTATGTTCGAGTGCGGCTTTTTTTGAACAAGGTTTTGTCATTGGCGCTCAATTACAAAAACTAGGTTTTAAAGTTGTGTATACGTATACAGCTTTAAAAATGAGACAAAGCGGAGATTTTCGCGTTGAGACGTATAAGACTTGGTTTAAAGACTCTTCAACTTATGATAAAAAAACTTTTCTTATGAAAAACCATTTTAGAAAAGTCATTGCCAGTGATGCGATCCTCGTGTTAAATTATAAGAAGAATGGCCTGCCGGGTTATATTGGCGGTAATACGTTAATGGAAATGGCGATGGCGTATCATTATAAAAAACCAATTTATATTTTAAACCCGATCTCTGAAAAATTAAGCTTTAAAGAAGAGATTTATGGGCTAGGTTCAATTTTTATAGAAGGGGATTTAACAAAGATTAAATAATAATTAAATTACACCTATGAACAGAGTCGTACACTTTGAAATTCAGGCCGATGAGCCACAGCGTGCCATTGAATTTTATGCCAAAGTTTTTGGTTGGAATATCCAACTCTGGGCCGGGCTTGATTATGACTATTGGGCAGTCATGACTGCTGACAAAGATTCTAAAGAAGCCGGCATTCACGGTGGTTTACTCAAGCGCACCGCAAAAGCCCCAGAAGGAGATTATGGTGCTAATTCTTTTGTCTGCACGATACAAGTCGAAAACTTTGATGACATTGCCAAAAAGATTGCTGAAGCCGGCGGGAAAGTCGCCACACCAAAATATGCGCTTAAAGGTATGGCCTGGCAGGGATATTTTGTTGATACGGAAGGAAATACTTTTGGCATTCATCAGCCGGATTTGGCCGCAAAATAAAATCCTAAAATCCTTAAAACTTAGCTTTCTGCTATACTTAAGGTATGCAAACAGCAGTAGCTACTCATAATCAAGGCTTAAGCTCGGCACAAGCCGCTGACGCTTTAAAACGTTTTGGCGCTAACAGTATAGCCTCCAAGGAACGTTTTTCAATTTTTAAAGATTTTATTACACGATTAAAAAATCCGTTATTAATCGTGTTGATTTTTGCTGCTTCAGTTTCAGCCTTAGTACGCGACTGGACTAGTTCAATTATTATTATTCTCATGGTTTTAGTTAGCGTCGTGCTTGATACTTTCAATACCTTTAAATCTGAAAAAGCGGCGGAAAAATTAAAAGCACAAGTACAACTTTTAGCCAACGTCGTACGTGACGGTCAGGCTCATGAAATTCCAGCCGTTTCTATTGTTCCGCACGATATAGTTTTGTTAGCGGCCGGTGACATGGTGCCGGCGGACGGCGTAGTGCTAGATAGTAAAGAATTTTTTGTCAATGAATCTGAATTAACCGGAGAATCTTTTCCTGTCGAAAAGTTTACCGATAATGAAGTGAGCATGGGCTCGAGTGCAGTCAGCGGAGAAGCGACTGTTCTAATCAAATCAACCGGAGCGCAAACAAAACTTAGTTCTATCGCAAGACGTTTGGCGGCGCCGGATGAATTATCTGAATTTGATGTTGGTTTGAAAAAATTTAGTTACTTAATCGTGCGCATTACTTTTATTTTGGTGATTGTTGTTTTTTTAATTAATGCCGGATTTAAACATAATATTTTAGAAGCCTTTATGTTTTCGCTGGCTTTAGCCGTTGGCTTAACACCGGAAATGTTACCAATGATTATTGCTCTTAATTTGTCCAAAGGTTCATTGCTTATGGCCAAGCACGGTGTTATTGTTAAAAAACTTTCCGCCATTCAAAATTTCGGGACCATGGATATTTTATGTACGGACAAAACGGGAACTTTAACTGAAGATAAAATCGCCTTGATAAAACATCTTGATCTTGATGGTAATGAGTCCGATAATGTTTTTCGTCAAGCTTTTATTGTTAGTTCCATGCGCACGGGTTTTCATAACCCACTCGACGCCGCGATTAAAGCCAATACACCACCACCCTTGGAAGAAGTGAATAAAGTTGATGAAATTCCTTTTGACTATCCGCGCAAACGTGATTCTGTTGTTTTTAGCGATAAGGGAGTTATTACTTTGGTGAGCAAAGGAGCTTTTGAAGAAATTGTGGCAGTTTGTTCAAGCTGTCGTTTTGGCGGTCAAAATAAAATTTTTGATAAAAATATACATGATAAAGCTGAAGTCATGTATCAACAATTAAGTTCGGAGGGTTTTAGAGTGTTAGCTGTAGCGCAAAAAGTTATTCCAGAAAAAAAAGAAGCGTATACTAAAAGCGATGAAACTAATATGGAACTTATTGGTTTGTTAGCTTTTCTTGATCCGCCAAAAAAAGATGTTTCCGAAACTTTGCAAGTTATGGAAGATAAAGGGATTGAGATTAAAATTGTAACCGGCGATAACGAATTAGTGACCAAGAAAATTACTGACGAAATCGGTTTAAAGGTAAAAGGAATTTTATTGGGCTCAGAAATGAGTTTGTTAAGTGATGCGGCTTTAGGTTTGCGCGTGGAAGCCGCGACGATTATTGCTCGCGTCAATCCCGAGCAAAAAGAGCGCATTGTCAAAGTATTGCGAGAACGAAATCATGTTGTTGGTTATTTGGGTGACGGCATAAACGATGCGCCGCCGCTTAAGGCTGCGGATGTTAGTTTTAGCGTGAACAACGCTGTTGACGTTGCTAAAGAAGCCGCCGACATGATTTTGATGCATAAAAGTTTACGCAATTTAACCGACGGAATTACTGAAGGCCGAAAAACATTTGTTAATACCAAAAAATACATGATGATGAATTTGAGTTCAAATTTTGGCAATATGTTTTCTATGGCTGCCGCCTCACTCTTTTTACCGTTTTTGCCCATGCTACCGATTCAAGTGCTATTAAATAATTTAATGTATGATACCTCGCAGCTTGCTTTGCCTTTAGATAATGTTGATGCAGAAGATTTAGCAAAACCGCGACGCCTGGATCTTGGTTTAATAAAAAAGTTTATGCTTTTCTTTGGGCCAATTTCTTCATTTTTTGATTTGAATACTATTTTAGTTGCTACCTTTCCTCTCTC
>CAYRGL010000029.1:0-6931 GCA_964423915.1 uncultured Gammaproteobacteria bacterium
CGCCGCCGCCATATGTATTTGATTGGAAAAACCGGTATGGGTAAATCAACCATTTTGGAAAACATGATTGTTGAAGATATTCGCATGGGTCGCGGTGTCGCTGTCGTTGATCCACATGGAGATTTAGCGGAAAAAATTATTGAGTTTATTCCACCACACCGCGTTCAAGACGTTATTTATTTTAATCCGGCGGACATGGATTATCCGATTGCCTTTAACGTCGTGGAACAAGTCGAACCGCATTTGCGACATTTAGTGGCTTCGGGGTTAATCGGTGTCTTTCAAAAGCTATGGGCAGATTCCTGGGGACCACGACTTGAATATATTTTACGTAATACGATTTTAGCGGTTTTAGATTATCCTGATTCAACGCTTTTAGCCGTGACTAGAATGTTATCAGACAAGCCTTTTAGAAAAAAAGTTATTGAACAAATCCAAGATCCGGTGGTTAAAGCTTTTTGGGTTAAAGAATTTGCCGGTTATGCTGATAAATTCGCGGCGGAAGCCGTTTCGCCAATTCAAAACAAGGTTGGACAATTTTTATCCAGTTCTTTAATTCGTAATATTGTCGGACAAGTTAAATCTTCAATTGATATTCGAAAAGTCATGGATGAAGGCAAAGTGTTGATTATGAATTTAAGTAAAGGCAGAATTGGCGAAGATAATTCGGAATTGCTTGGCGCGATGATGATTACGAAAATTCAATTGGCCGCCATGAGTCGCGTTGACATTCACGAAGAAGACCGCAAAGATTTTTATTTGTATGTCGACGAATTTCAAAATTTTGCCACAGATTCATTTGCAAATATTTTGTCCGAGGCGCGTAAGTATCGTCTTAACTTAATCATGGGTCATCAGTATATTGAACAGTTGAGCGAAAAAGTAAAGTTTGCGGTGTTCGGCAACGTCGGTACCTTAGTTGTCTTTAGAGTTGGCGCGACCGACGCTGAAGAATTGGTTAAAGAATTTACGCCGGTGTTTACGGAAGAGGATTTAGTGAACCTGCCAAAATATAATATTTGTTTAAAATTAATGATTGACGGTGTGGCTTCTGATCCGTTTTCGGCGCAAGGCTTAGGTCCTCTGACCGAAGCGGAAATTACTGGTGAGAAAGAAAATGTCATTAACAATACTCGAGAGCGTTATTCTTCGGCCCGTGATGTCGTTGCGGAAAGAATTATGAATTGGCATCAAGCCGAAGAAGAAACCTATACACCGCGTACTGTTATTACCGCGACGCCCTCTTCAGCGCAAGGAATCACGCCGGCACCAGCGCAAGCGGCACAGATGGCGACCGCACCACGCAGCGAAAATAATCCATACTTGAACGACGCCGTATGCGCGCGTTGTGGCAAGGCTACGAAAGTTTCTTTTAAGCCTGATGGCATACGTCCGGTGTATTGTAAAGAATGTTTAGCAATTTTGCGCGAAGAAAAAACTCGCGAAGCAAATGACAGAAAAAAAATGAAACAAGTTGAGCTTGAATCAATTTCCAATCCCGTTCCAAAAATTCCAACAATTTCGTTGCGCGATATTCCTCATCCGGCTCCTTCTGATTCACATGAAAATGAATCAGGCACACTTAAACCAGGCGAAGCGATTAAATTATAATTTGTATGAACGATCAGCTCCCGGTGTATCCGGCTGATGCTTTTATTGGCACGGTTTTAAATATTTTTCACATTACGTTTAACGGTTATCCTTTATCGTTTATTGTTTGGAATATACTGTTGGCAACACTGGCGGTTCTAGCAGCGCGTTACAGCGTAAAACTCTTAGAAAATAAAAAAGTGTCGTGGTTTAAAAAGACTGTTATGTTTACGGTTTGGCTTGCACTTTTACCAAATACAGCGTATCTTATGACTGATATACGTCATGTCATTGGCTATTGTCCTCTTAGCTCATATTCCAATGTTTGCCCGCAAAACGCCTGGATGACACTGTTCTTTTTTTTGTATGCGGCCTTTGGTTGGCCAAGTTTTGTTCTAGCCATTAGACCTTTTAAGCGCTATGTTACTAAACGTTTTGGCAAGAATCAAGCTATACTTTTTGCCACCGTTGCTTGTTTTTTTACGGCCTGGGGAGTATTACTCGGTTTAATTAATCGATTTAATTCTTGGGAACTCATTACTAAGCCAGGAGAAATTATTATTATAGCTTTTTCATATTTTTTACAAATTAATGCTTTTTTAAATATTTTCTTAATGTTTATCTTTTTGGGTTTTTTGTATGCCGTTGGAGAAAAAATTTTTGTAACTACTCAACATGAACAACGAAATAAACTATCTAAAAATAAGTAAAGCTACGGATCTAACCGGTCGCGATCGTACAATCTATCGCGCTTTAGAAATGTTACCGGGAATTTTATCGTGGGGGACAATCATCGGTTTGGTTATTCTCTCTGCCACGGCGCCAATTGGTACGGCCGTGTTTGTTATTTTATTTGATGTCTATTGGCTTTTGCTGGTTATTTTTCTTGGCGTACATTTATTAATTTCCTATCGCGCTATTCGTCAGCGCATGAATATCGACTGGAAAGCGAAATGCGACCAAGCCTCCGCTGAAGCTTCGGCTGGCAAGAGAGTTTTTCCTGGAGGAATACGTGACTGGAGGGATTTATGGCAAATAATTATTTTGCCAACCTACAATGAAAGCTTGGAAGTTATTCGTCCGACAATTCAAGCGCTCGTTGATAATGGTTATCCCACGGAAAAAATAATTGTTGTTCTTGCCACCGAAGGAAGAGTTGGCGCGGAAGGAAAATTAATCGGCGATGCTATTCAAAAAGAATTTGCGCAACAGTTTGCGCGATTTTTAGTAACCGTACATCCGGATATTGAAGGAGAATTAAAAGGTAAGGGCGCTAATCAAGCCTGGGCCGCTAAAGAATTAAAACGTTTAATTATCGATCCTGAAGGCTTTGACCCGAAAAAAATTCTAGTCAGTGTTTTTGATATTGATACGATTGCGCATCGTGGATATTTTCATTGTTTTGCCTATACCTTTTTAACCGTGGAGCGTCCGTATCGTGCGAGTTACCAACCCGTGCCGGTCTATCATAATAATATTTGGCAAGCTCCGTTTTTCGCGCGCGTCGCCGCTTTTTCAAATACTTTCTGGCAAATGATGCAACAAATCAAGCCGGAAAAACTGGCGACCTATTCTTCGCATTCTATGACCTGGCAGGCGCTTGTTGATATTGGTTTTTGGTCAACGAATATGGTGAGCGAGGATTCACGAATATTCTGGCATTGTTTTTGTTATTATAAAGGAGACTATAGAGTTGAGCCATTATATTTTCCAGTGTCAATGGATATTTGTATGGATCGTAATCGCTGGACTACGGTTGGATCATTATATCGACAACAACGTCGCTGGGGTTGGGGCGCGGAAAATATTCCCTATTTAATTTTTAATACCTATAAAGATTGGAAAAATATTCCCAAGAAACAAGTCTATATTAATCATATTACCGTGCAAGTATACGGTTTTCATTCCTGGGCGACCAATGCCTTAATTACCTCGATTGTCGGTTGGTTGCCGTTATTTTTAGGCGGCGATAAATTTAATGCTACGGTTTTGTCGAGTAATTTGCCGGACGTAACGCGCTGGTTAATGACTTTGGCCATGGTCGGGATGATTTTATCGGCCGTTATTTCAATTTTGATTTTACCCAAGGTCCATCGTCAGCGCTTTAAACAATATGCTATTATGATATTACAATGGCTTTTCTTGCCTTTTGTTATTGTTCTTTTTGGTGCTATCCCTGGACTTGAAGCCCAAACTAGGTTAATGTTTGGAAGATATATGGGTTTTTGGGTAACGCCAAAGCATAGAAAAGTTGAGTAATTTTATTTTTAATTAAACATTATGGAAAACGAACTTAAGGAGGAAGGTGAGATGTTAGAAGAAATTAAACCGGAAACGGTTGATGAGGTGATTGTCGTGGAAAGCGAAGAGCTGGGTTTGCCCGTAAGCGAAGCGCCAAAAAAAACCATTACGATTCCGGCTTGGATTAATCGCAAGAATATTATTATTGCGGTGGCTGTGTTGTTAGTTTTGGGCTTGGCTTTTTATTATAAAGGCTTAATCGTCGCCGCGACGGTTAATGGCCAACCAATTACGCGCGTCGCCGTAGTTAATGAATTAGAAAAAACATCGGGCAAAACAACGCTTGATGCCATGATTAATGACAAGTTGATCAGTATGGAAGCAACCAAGCGAAATATCACCGTGTCTGATAGTGAGATCAACGCCGAGTTTACCAAGATTGATGCACAACTTGCCGGTCAAGGACAAACCTTGGATCAAGTGTTGCAATCACAAGGCGTGAGTCGCGATGATATTAAAAAGCGCATTATTTTGCAACTTGATTTAGAAAAAATGCTTGGTGATAAGGTAGCGGTGTCGGACGCCGAAGTTACAAAATATATTGCTGATAATAAAATAACTTTGCCCAAGGGTAAAGAAGCCGATACTAAAGCGCAAATTAGCGACAGCATTAAAGCTAATAAGTTAAGCACGGCAGCTCAACCGTTTATCGATGGACTTAAAGCTAACGCTAAAATAAATTATTGGGTGAATTATTAGGTATGAAAATAGTTTTTATCGCCGGGCCATATTTTGGTGACGGAACAGTCGAAACTATAGAAAAAAATATCCGTGAAGCGGAAAAATATCAAATTGCGCTAGCGAGTGCGCAAGTTGGGTTCTTTTGCCCGCACAACCACACCGAGCATTTTAGTAGCGGCAAAGGAGCAACGGCGCCGGAGCAGTTTTATTATGACTTGGATTTTGAGTTTTTAAAAAGGATTGCTGATGCGCTTTTAGCAATGCCGACTTGGGAAACTTCAAAAGGAGCAGTAAAAGAAATCGCTTGGGCAAAAGAGCAGGGGATGAAGATATTTTATCCGAAAAACCCGACAGATATTGCGGATATTATAGAATGGGCGAAAGTACTGTAATTAGAAAAAATGAGAGAAGGAAATTAATATGGAAAGTGAAAAAAAATATAAAATAATTCTTGACACAAATTTTATTAGGCAACATGATGACTCGGTCACTAATGTTGTTTTTAATTATTCGTTAAATAGTATTAAGGATTTTATTAAAAAACATTCTTTAACAAATATTGTTACCATTGCTATTCCAGAAATTGTAAGAAAAGAAATATATTTTCAGATTTATGATAGAGTTATTAACAAATTGGAATCCGTCAAAAATATAGATACATATTTAAAAGATTTAAGCATCAGAAAAACATTAATTATTCATTCGAAAGATATTAGTAAAAAAATTGAAAATAAAATAAAAAATATTTTTGAAGATTTGAAAGTGGAGGTTCTGGTGATACCCAAGGTGGATAACAAGATTTTGGATAGATCATTGAACCATAAACCACCCTTTAGTGTGAAAGGTGACAATGGTTTTAAGGATTCAATGATTTGGTTAACGATTATTGAAGATGCCAAACATAACCCTGATGTAAATTATATATTGTGCACTTCTGACAAGTTGTTTAAAGATAGTTTTGAAGAACTAGAAAAAGAATTTAAAGGTTATACTAATAAAAATCTTTATTTAAAGGAGTCTACAGCTGAGCTGGAGGGATTTTTAGACAAGGAGATAAATTTAAAACTCGAACTTAAAAAAAGAAATAGTGAAATTGAAAACGAACTTAAACAAAAATATGGCGATATCGCTCTCGAGGTAAACAAATATTTGGTGTATCATAAAATGCCCTGGTATTCTAGACCCAGCATTGCACATAGTAGAAATATATTTCCAAGATCATCTTTTAAATACCAACTTGGCAGTGTCACTGGGATCGGTGATTCACCCGCAGTTATTGATAATGGCAGCGAAATCGCAGGATACAATTTTCAAGATTTTAGAATAATTGACATAAGCTCTATTGATAATAAGTCCTTCAAAATAATAGCTGATTTGTTTCTTGTTGCACGCACAAAGGATGATTCTTATTCGATTTTTTTACCTGATAATAGTGAAATCATTGCTCCTAGAATTCAATTTGTCTATAATAGAGAAAATAAGTCAATCGCTATGGTATCCGTGTCATCTGACTACTTTAGTCTTTAGTAAATTATGCTTATCACCATTCTCCTCATCATAATATTAATCTTCTCCGCGATTTTTCATGAATACGCGCACGGTTGGATGGCGCGCCGACTAGGGGACGAGACAGCCGAACAAGCAGGAAGATTGACACTTAATCCGATTCCGCATTTGGATTTGGTCGGTTCGATTATCGTACCGTTAGTTTTACTGATTACTAAATCTAATTTTTTTATTGCTTGGGCTAAACCGGTTCCATATAATCCAAATAATTTGCGTGATAAAAAATACGGTGAATTAAAAGTGGCGTTGGCCGGCCCAGCGACTAACTTTATCATCGCGATAATCTTAGCAATGGTCGCTCGTTTTTCTCCAATGGCGCTGGCCGCGAAAACGCAACTGGCGATCAGCTTTTTATCCGGTGACTCAGCAACGTTTGGCGGTTTAGTTTCCGGCTCAATTGTTACAAGTCTTACGGCGCTCGCCATGATGGCCTGCATTATTAACTTAATGCTTGGTTTATTTAATTTAGTCCCGATTCCACCGCTTGACGGTTCAAAAATTGTCATGGCCTTTTTATCAACGCGCGGAAAAATGTTTTTTTATCAAATTGAACGTTATGGTTTTATTCTAGTTTTACTCTTACTTTATTCCGGCGCGCTCGGTTTTGTTTTTAACGCGACACTCTGGGCGTTTACGACAATGATTGGATTACAATAGGGGAGAGGAAGATACGAAAAAAGGAGATTGAATTTTCAATCTCCTTTAAAATTTGTTTATAACCCTTGCTCGGTCCTATGTATTGCATTTTTTTCAATGTTAGAAATTTTCAAACGATGTACATTCGTTTTCTTTC
>CAYRGL010000030.1:0-6892 GCA_964423915.1 uncultured Gammaproteobacteria bacterium
TCCCAAACCAGTTACTGGCAAATCATACTGACCGATCGTTCCATTGGCTTCATCAGAAAAAATAATATACCCATTCTCCTTTTTTAGAACATATCCCTGAATTCTTATTTGTTGATTTATAAAGTTGGCGCTATGTCGAGTAATTTGACCAACTGAGGATAAAGGAGTTGTTACTGGTGTTGCTACTGGAGTTCTTAAAATAATATCTAAACCGTCAGGTGTATTAAGTTGATCAGGCCCTGAACCTGGTTTTTTTGTAACACCATATTGCCAAATAATGTTGTTTGTTTTTTTGTCAATAACAATAACTCGATGATTAGCATCATCATTAGTTAAAATATTACCATTAGGTAATTCAATAGCGAGTGAGGGATGATCCAGGTTGACTCCTTTAGAATCCCAGACAATAGTCCCATCTTTAGCAACTTCAACAATTTTTCCCGGATTACTATAATCAGAAATTAAAATATTTCCTGCTTTAGTTAATTGCGGATCAGATGGATAATGTACTGGTAGGGGCATGGAAAAAATAGGTTGCCAATTTTCATCTAGTTCAATCAAATCTCTGCCCACAATATTACTAATAAACGTATGACCGTTAGCTAATGGCGTATCACCATTGGGTTTATTTAAATAACCATTTGTATTTTTACAAATTCTTGTTTTGCCGTATTGTCTGACAATTTTTTTATCAGGTGAAATTTCAAGTATACGACAATTTTTAATATCAGCGACCGTAATATTACCATTAGGAAGTTTATAAGCATCATCAGGAGTGTTAAGCATGCCGTCTTTTGAACCTGGTTTACCCGCTTCACCATAGGTCCATATAACATTTTTTGTTTGATAATCGATAATTTCTATAATATGATATTCTTCAAGATTCACAATAATACTTTTCCCATCATCAGTAAAAAAAGAATCATCAGCCCCTAAGCCGGCTTTTGGTAAATCAAAATGATATTCCCAAACAATTTTTTTATCAGGTGTGACTTCTATTAACCGATTATTGCCTCGATCAGCGATTAAGACATCATATCCTCCTAAAGCCCCTATATCACTAGCCTGATTGGTAATTTCTTCAGGCTGTACCTTAACTCCGGTTGGTACCGGAACCTCATCAGCGTCAGCCGTGGTGCCAGGATCAAGGTATTGATGGTTATGTTGCCAAACAAAAAATCCCCCGACTCCTAAAAGCACGATTACTAAGCAAATGAGTACAATTTTATATTTTTTTAACATATATATAGCTATTTTAGCGTATTTTAAAAGCCTTGTAAAGTTATCCACATCTCACTCTTGACACACAACTTAACTATGGTATATTTAATGTAATATATTTTTTACGTATAAAATATATTACTATTATTAAGTTAACTATATGTTGGGTAAACCATCATGGTTCGCACGAAGAAAATATACAGGTTGGGGCTTTACGCCAAAAACCTGGCAAGGTTGGGTATATTTTTTGGTTATTATTGCACCGATTGTTTTTCTTTCACAGTATCAATCATTTGGTACAGCTGGAATGATCTTTATGATTATTTGGGCAATTATTTTCTGCCTTGATTTTATTCATATTATTATTAATCTAAAATTAGACGAACGAGAAAGAATACATGAAGCAATTGCAGAACGAAATGCCCTATGGGTTATTGTTATTGTCTTAGGCGTTGGCGTTGCTTTTCAAGCCGCCGCTTCTGTTGCTGCACATACGATTTACAGTGTTGACCCTTTTATTTTAATTGCTTTAGGCACAGGTATTATTGCTAAAATCATTTCCAATATCTATCTTGATTTAAAAAACTAAATAAACGATATGAAAACCAATATCGCTTATTATCGCGACAAGCTCGGATTAACGCAGGAAAAATTGGCGGATATTATTGGCGCGACGCGTCAAACTATTATTTCGCTGGAACAAGGTAAATATAATCCTTCGTTAGTTCTCGCTCATAAAATTACTAAAGCACTCGGCAGAAAAAGTATCGAAGAAGTTTTTATAATTAAATAAACTTTTATACATTAGTATGGCGAGCTTGTTTAGAGCTCCAGGGGTGAAGAAAAATAAAAGCTATGATGGCGATAGCCGCCACAATAGCGGCAAAAACAAAAGCATACAGAGGATTAAAAATCCAAAGCGCTCCGGCAATGACTGAAGCCGGCAGATAAATTAAGCCGGTAATAAAATTATACATACCGATAGCCGTAGCTCGTCGATCGCCTTCTATGTCCGTAATAAAAGCCTTACTTTGGGCTTCGTCAATACTATAGAAAATACCAAATAATAAAAATAAGATAATCACTTCCCATTTTGTTTTTGCAAAAACAAAACCTAGAGACATGATGATGTAGGTTAGATACCCTAACATGATAATATATTTGCGGCCAATTAAATCTCCAAGTTTGCCAACAGGAATGGATATTAACACAAATGATATATTAAAAAGTGCATACAGCAGCACCACATCTTTAATGGCAAAACCGAGCGTATAAGCTCGCAAAAGAAGAAAACTAAAACTGAAATAAGCCAAAGAAAAAATACCCGCCGGGATAAGATACGATTTGAATCTGGTGCTCAAAGTTCCCCACGCTTTAAAAATATTTTCTTTGTCATGCGGAGTTCCGGGACGATCTTTCATGAGAGCAAGTACTACAACGGACAGAACGGCGGCGATGATCGCTATGATAAAAATAAGCCGAAAGGTACTGAGACTTTGACCCAAGGAAAGAAGCAAAAAATATGCAACGAGCGGACCCAAGACAGCTCCAGCCTTATCCATTGCTTTATGCAAGCCAAACGCGTAACCTCTATTGGCTTTTTCAGCCACTGTGGCCAGCCAAGCATCTCGCGACGGTCCGCGAAAACTTTTGCCTAAACGCTCAACGATTCTAAACGAAGCAAGCGCCGCCACCGAGGTCCCAATTAAAAGTATTATCTTTGCTATAGTTGAAAAACCGTAGCCGATCAGCGCTAATGATTTTCTTTTACCTGATTTATCCGATAACCAACCGGCGAAATAGTCCAGAGACGAGGCGGAAAAATCAGAAAAACCTTCTATGACGCCGAGTAAAGAAGCAGAAGCGCCAGCAATCACTGTAAAAAATATAGAAAATACTGAAAATATAGCCTCCGAACTGATATCAGTCAGAAAGCTGACAACCCCCAATTTCACAACATCCGGATGGACGTTAAATAATGTTTTCTTCATACTATCACCTACTAAAGCAACTTAGTAATATTAGAATTTATTTACTCTAAAACCCGAGAACTTCCTTTACAAAAATTAGATTTACTTTTCTGCCCATCATAGGATTTTCATTTTTGAAAATGACAATTTTGTTCTCCGCTGTACCTATTCCATACAACTCTTGCATGTGCTTATCTTCGAGAGGTATAACATACTCTTCTAAACGCTTAAACGTGTCAGCTAAACTTGGCACGATTTTTTGTACACCGACAACAAAAATTAAATTAGCTGAAGTAAAGACAATGTGCGGTAATTGACTACCGGTATTTGAAGCAATAATAAATTCTCCGGTTTCCGCAATCGCGTGAACACTGCCGAGGTAATAATCAGATAGTGAGGCTTGCTTACGTAACAAAGCTTGTTTAGCTGGATCGGTTTCTGCAACGATTGATGAATGCAAATTATTCCAACCATGTTCATTGGCTTTTAAATACTCAACAAAACCAATTTGTTCAAGTGTCTTTGAAGCACCGTTCATAACAGAAGCGCCTTCAGGAATAAGTTCTTTTATTTTTTCTAAGGCCGCCGCGCCGTTTTCCACGACTACTGTTTCAACATGTCTTTCCTTAAGGCCAGCAATTGTTTTTTCAATTATTTCGTCTGTCGCCAATGAGTCGTATTTCATATGTATTCTTTAGTGAATTAAACTATACTTTTAGTTTTTTTAGATTTTTTTGATCGCTTTGCCAGTATTCCTTGAATTGACGGACTAATTGCCTTATCTTTGCGATGAATACAACCAATCCAACAACAGGGACGACGCTTCCCCTCTTTCAATTCCGTAACCAATCGTTTAATATGATTTTTTCTTGTCTCCTCTTGCTTTACGAAAGTAACCCAACAAATCCACTCATTACGCGCAAGTGGCGTCAGATCTTCCCACGCCAATACTGCCGCTTTGTCCGAAGCGAGTGCTTTTCGTAGATCCGACGGCATTATATGTACCGTACCACTAGAGATTTGTTTTGGGTTCATAAGTACATTTTATATCACTATTGAAATAATAGTGATAACGATCCCAATTGCCGCCGCATACCAAGTAATTTGAGATCCTCTTTTACTATCTTTTACTTTTGAATTTTCGTCAGCAACTTTCTGCATATTTCCAAGGGCAGCAAAATTAAAAACACCTTGGCGGGCAAAGCCTGAGCAGAAATGAAAATATGCTTGCAAAAATCCAGAGGCTGAAATTGTGGCTGGTAAAAATATCAACAATCGCCACCAAACATTAGCGCCGGTTCCTAGTAAAATGGCCAATAAGACAATAGCTATTGCCAAACTTACCCAGCCTAAATTTCGCCGACGAGAAGTTTCTTCGGGTCCTATATTGCAAACACCTGGAATATATTCATTTTGCGCCATATATTATTCTTTGCTGAACTTATTTAGTTTTTGAAGGCAAAAGCCATCAACACGATAGTTAACGCATTAAGAACAACTAAAATTAAAATATTTTGCCATTTTGTGGCCAGTGGATGCATTACAATATACACAGTGTAGATTATTGCTACAATCGCCGCACCGAGAAAATTTCCTTTTATCATATATTTATTTAGTTATAAGTTTATTAAATTGTTTATACGTGGGTTCAAACCCATAAATTTTTTTAAATATTTTGGAAAATTGAGTTTGTGTAGTAGATTTTGAAGAAAGCTTCATTAAATCAAATAATTTTTGTTTACCATATTTTTTAACAAGCAACTGTATGGCAATCCCTGACTCTGAGTATACACCCACACCACCCTTATTAAAAAATTTAAGGAATGTCTTAAATTCTGAAATTTGAGGATGTGTTAAATACTGTCCTGAGGTATACATTGCAATACCTTCGGACAACCACTTTGGTTTAACAGAAATTCCGACCAACTTAGTACAAAAAACATGGCTTAATTCATGTTTAAGTAACATTGCCACTTCTTTCGTTGAGCGTTTCTTATGAGAACTTTCACTTTCAAATTTCTTTGGATCAAGAATAAATATATTTTTATTTTCTGACCAACCAATAACCCAATGCTCAGTTTTCTTTTCACACAGAGCATCAATTGTTCTCCTATCTTCTACAATAAATAATCTTGGCTTTTTTTCTTCACGTTTTGTTCCATAAAATTTACTTAACTCTTTCCAGGCTAAATTACACATAGACTCAAACTTTCTATTTCTTATAAATTTTAATTTGTAGATCATTGTTTTTTCTTGAAAAATAATATATCCTTCACATTGGATGCTTGAGTAATCTATGACTGGCCTGAGCGAAACAAGTTCAGTAACGTCGTCTGTAGCTTTGCAGACCTATTACTTGAGCATCCACTCTTTTAACCGCTTCTTCTGAGGTGGTTTTATATTTCAATCAGAACAGAAACTGGCAAATGGTCTGAGCCGCTTGACTCAAGTGCTTTAAACTCCTCGGCCTGAATATCTTTTGTTACAAAAATATAATCTAGTTTATATTTAATCTCAGCGATTTGGCAAACTGAGCAACCACCAATATATTGACACCATGTCGGAGTATTTTTGTCTGGTTCAGTATTTTTTAAAATCTTGGATATCTTCTGAATTGGATAACTGTCGGGCAAGCAATTAAAATCCCCCATTACTATAGATTTATCATTTGGAATAACCTCGGCTAATTTATCAGCTTGAATATTCTGCATTTCCATAGGCTGCTGATGTGTATGTTTTAGATGAAGACTAAAAACATGTAATATTTCATCTCCGATTTTAATATTAGCTTGAATAGCCGGGCGACTGTTTTCGCCCTGTGGTAAATCGTGAATCTTACTGCTGATAATAGGATACTTGCTTAACACCGCATTGCCAAAGCTAATAGATTTGTCTTGATCAATCTCTTTATTATTTAAAAATTTTGCCGGCATATGCATGCCAAGCGCGTAGACACATTCATATCCAAGTTCCTTAGCAATTGTTAAAGCAATATTGCCATTTTCTTCTTCTAAAACTTCTTGAAGGGCAATGATATCGGGCTGCTCTTTTTTTAAAAAAGAAATTACTTCTTTTAAGTACGTTCCACACCAAATATTCCATGATAAAACTTTTAGTTGCATAATTTTTGTTGCGGGACCTGGATTCGAACCAGGATACTCGCCTCCAGAGGGCGATGTCCTACCGTTAGACGATCCCGCAAGATTAAATTAATTTTTAATTCATTCTTTTTTTCAAAGTCTGAGCGAACTGTTTTAATTTTTTTGATATATTCAATTTCAAAAATTCATTTAGCGTAACCCATTTATGCAAATCATGCTCCCAGCTTATATTTAATTTTCCGCTTTGCAACTTAGTGTGATAAGCCAAGGTTAACCAATGAGTTTGGTTAAAATTAATCTGTGAAGCAACATCAAATAACCTAAAATCTTTACCTATTAAATTAGTTTCTTCGGTGAGCTCTCTGGTTATTGCTTTTAATGGGTTTTCCCCGTATTCGACATCGCCTCCCGGCAAATCCCACTTTAAAGGATCAGACGGAGCAGTTTTCGTTCGTCTGATTGTTAAAAATTTCCCATCCTTATTTAATAAAAAAACTTTTTGAGAAAATCCCTGCGAGCCTTTTTGAAATTTTTGTTTAGTCATATTAGCTTACCACCTTTCCCCCAAAGTTCTTTAAGAGGTTATCAATCACTGACGAA
>CAYRGL010000031.1:0-6647 GCA_964423915.1 uncultured Gammaproteobacteria bacterium
TATTCCAATTACTGGTAAACCTGTCTTAGATGGACAAAGCGCCACGCCAATTATTATAAAAATTGATAAAGCTTCTGGCCTACTGGCTACTGATTTAACTCCGCCATCATTTGTCGAAGAACGTAGTTATCAAACCGTGCATGATATTTTATTTTATGTAAACAAAGATGATCCAACTGGACCAGCCCCAACTAATCCGGCCGATGATCCTCAATATACATTATGGGAAAGTCGTGTCCAAGCCTGGGCCGTAAAAAATAAAATTATTAGTCAGGACCCGCCAACTGAAAAAGACAATGTACATATTCCAGCAAATATTCCAGTCTTTACAATATCAAATCCAGAAGATGGAAAAATAATCACTGGAAATATTTTAAATGTAAAAATAACTGCTTCGGCGCCACGTGGTGTTAACCGCGCTGAATATTATATTGATGGAAATTTATTATCCAGTGTCTCGGGTTTTCCGTTTGATTTAGTTGGCGCTTCTATTAATCAATATCCAAGTGGTTTTCATGAACTTAAAGTTAGGGTGTGTGATGATATTGATAATTGCTCAGAACAAAAAATAAATTTTAATCACAAGCCTTAAAAAAATAAATAATCTTTTATTAAAAAATAGCCCAACGGGCTATTTTTTTATTGGCATAATAATATACACAAAACCCGGATCAGCTTCATCTTTTATAACACAAGGAGTTTGATCATCAATTACTTCAAAAATAACTGAGCCGCCAGAAATTGCCGCGAGTCCATCAAGTACATAACGATAATTTAAAGTTATTACTGTATCTTTTCCAGTAATAACTGCGGCTAAATTAGCAACATGCTCTCCGGCTTGGCCCGAGGCGGCAGAAATTGCAAAATTACCCTTGGTAGAAAAATTAAAAACAATATCATTAACTCCGGTTCGAGAAAAAAGCGAAGCGGCCTTAACAGCGCGTAAAACCTCTTCTTGCACTATCGTTGCTTGACATTCGTGCCGTGCTGGAATTATTTGTCGATAATCTGGATACTGCCCATCAATCAAACGAGAAACTAATTCTGTTGCACCAACTAAAAACAAACATTGATTATCCGAAGCATACATAAATAATTCCAATACTCCCTCATTCTCACCTTGTTTTTCATTGGAAATAACACGTACTAATTCCTGTAATGTCTTAGCTGGAATAATTAATTTTCTATCACTAGAAAAAGTGGATTCAATTTTAATTTTTTTCTCTGACAAACGATAACTGTCGGTTCCGGCAATTAACAATTCGTCTTTAGATATGGAAAATAAAACTCCTGATAACTCAAGTCTTGACTCATCAGCTGACACTGAAAATAAAACTCGGCCCAGGGCTTTTTTAAGTTCTTCGGCATTAATTTTTATATATTCAGTTCTCTCAATAACTGGAATTAAAGGAAATTCTTCGGCCCCCAAACCTTTTATTTTCGTACTATAAGATCCACAACTAATAACCAACTCAGAATCAACTCGCTCTAAAGTTACTTTATCATTGTCTAAAAGATTTACATATTCAGAAATTAATCGCGCATCAACTGTAAAATCTCCCTCAGTTTCTATTTTTCCGCGCACCGTACTAGTAATACCTATTTCAAGATTGGTACTAATTAATTTAATAACTCCATTATGAATGGAAAAAAGAATATTATTCAAAATTGGCAAGTTAGTATTTTTTTGCGCAATATGATTAACAGCCGCTAGGCTATCTTTTAAATTTTTTTGTAGTGTTATTATTTTCATATATATTTAAATAAATAGTAACAATAAGGGAGTGAAAACTGTGTAAACTCTTTTTTTGTTAGTGAATAAGTAATTTACCTGTGGACGACGCTGTGGATAGTTTTAGTATGAACTGGTAATAAGTTTTTGTTTTTGATTTATCCACACCCTTGTACACATTTTTTTGTTTTTTTGTGAACAGTTTAATTACAGTTTTCTAACTGGTTTTCAACAGCTATTGGAAAAGTTGTTTTACTGATAATAGTTGTTGTTTTAATTTACTATTATGTTTTAAATCCTCAGCAATTTTATTACAGGCGTGAATTGCCGTGGTGTGATCTCGGCCGCCTAGCTCATGACCAATAGAAGGGAAAGAAGCGTTGATTTCTTCGCGTAATAAATACATGGCGATTTGTCGAGGAAAAACTAATTCTTTTTTGCGACTTTTTCCGGTTAAATCTTTTATATCAACATCAAAAAATTTAGCCACTGCTTCAATTACGTGCTTGGCACTTAAGTTTGTTTCTCTAAATTCTGCCAAGGTACTTGATAAAATACTGCGGGTGCTTTCCAGAGTTGGTTGTAAATTATTAAATTCAAAGTAGGTAATTAAACGAGTCAGGGCACCTTCTAATTCTCTAATATTACTATTAATATTTACAGCTAAATAATGCAAAATATCATCAGACAATGGATAATTTTTTTCATGACATTTATTTTTTAAAATAGCCAACTTAGTTTCAAAATCCGGCGCCGTGATATCAGCAATCATTCCCCATTCAAAACGCGAGAGAAGGCGTTTTTCAAGCGCAGGAATGGCTTTTGGCGGACGGTCTGAGGTTAAGACTATTTGACGATTGGTTTGGTGTAATTCATTAAAAGTATGAAAAAACTCCTCTTGTGTTCCGTCTTTGCCAGCCATAAATTGCACGTCATCAACTAATAATAAATCAACATTACGATATTTTTCCTTTAGTTGTTTGGCGCGACCTGAGCGAACCTCATTAATATAATCATTAGAAAATTTTTCCGAAGTAACATATAAAATTTTATCAGTTTTTTTACAAAGTTCATTACCAATTGCTTGAATCAAGTGAGTTTTCCCAAGGCCAACTCCACCGTAAATAAATAATGGATTATACGCACGTCCCGGATTGGTCGCAACTGCTTGGCAGGCGGCATAAGCAAGTTCATTACCTTTGCCAACAATAAAATTAGCAAACGTGTAATAGGCATTTAAACCAAAGCGATTTAAGCCACTGATTTTTGGTAAACTCGTTTCATTGCGTGGTGCATTTATAGCACGGTCAGTACTTCGTGGCGCTTGTTTTTTAGTTTCAATACGATACGAAATATCTTTAATTGGTTCCTTGGTAATATTTTTAAAAGCAGTGAGTATTTCTTGGTAATATTTTTTTTGTAACCATGCTTGCGTAAAGGTATTTGGTACACAAATAATCACATGACCATCACTATACGAGTCAATAAAGGTGTTTCTAAACCACGTCGTAAAGCTGGCCTTGGATAATGAAAGTTCAATTTCACCAAGTACGGCTTGCCACAATTGTTCATGATCCATAGGAGGGGCTTATAATAAAATCACGGCAATTATAACAGAGATTATCTTTTCAGTAAAAGGTCCTGTTTTGTTTATAAGCTGTTAATAACAAGTGGATAGAGTTGATAATTGACGAAAATAAACAATAATGGTAGCTTTAGTTTGTATTATTTTTTAGACCTTATGCCAAAACGAACATATCAGCCGAATGCTCGGCGCTCAAAAAAGAAGCATGGTTTTCGAAAACGCATGCAAACCAAAAATGGACGCACTGTATTAAAGCGTCGTAAAGCCAAGGGACGCAAGCGTTTAACTGTTTAATATGCTAGCGAAATCGCGTCGCTTACGGCTAACGCGAGATTTCGAGCGTGTTTTTGCGGTTCGACAAACTATTCATGCTCCCCTGTTTAAAATAAAAGTGGCCCAAAATAAATTGGGCTACACTCGTTGCGCTGTAGTGGTGAGTACTAAAGTAAGTAAAAAGGCCGTGGTGCGAAATCGTATTAGACGCCGAGCCTGGAATATTATTGCTAAGAATATAGAACAATTACCAAAAGGTCTAGATATCGTTTGTATGGCAAGCCCTTTGGCGACACGAGCAGATTTTGATACTATGGCGAACGAGCTAAAACAGAGTTTTTTAAAGCGTTTATCCTAACATGAATTATTTTCGTCTAGTTTTTAAGCAAGTTGTGCTAAAATTACTACGTATCTACCAAAAGACTTTGTCTTTGGATTATGGGCCATTACGTAAATTATTTCCGTATGGCTATTGTCGCTTTCATCCCAGTTGTTCAGAATATACCTATCAGGCAGTAGTAAAGTATGGTGCGATTACTGGGCTTTGGAAAGGTTTAAAACGTTTAGTTCGATGTCATCCCTGGAGCCAGGGCGGCGAAGATCCACTTTTATAATGAATTTATTTTATGGTCAATATTTTTACAGCAATATTTTATCAACCGATTCTTAATCTTTTAGTTTGGATTTATAATATAATCCCTGGCCATGATATAGGCTTAGCCATTATTGTTTTAACCGTAATTGTTAAGATAATTCTCTTTCCGTTGTCAAAGAAAGCGATTGAAGGACAGCGATCTTTACAAAGCCTGCAGCCAAAGTTAGATGAAATTAAGAAAAAATTTGCGGATGACAAAGAAGCGCAGAGTCGCGCCATGATGGAATTGTATAAGCAAGAAAAAGTAAATCCCCTTTCCTCATGTTTACCTCTCTTAATTCAGTTACCATTTTTCTGGGCAATTTTTCGAGTGTTTCGCGATGAACTTTCTGGTAAGGCAGTATTGCTTGTATATTCGTTTGTTAATAATCCAGGAACATTAAACCCAATTGCTTTTGGCTTTTTAGACTTTGCTAAAACCAATATTCCTTTGGCAATTTTAGCTGGTGTTTCGCAGTATGTTCAAGCAAAAATGATGCCAATGCAACAAGCGCCAATTAAAACGCCTGGAGCTAAAGATGAAAATATGATGGCAGCCATGAATAAACAAATGCTATATTTTATGCCAGCCTTAACTGTCTTTATTTGTTTAAGTTTACCAAGTGGCTTGGCCTTCTATTGGTTTATCTCAACCTTGCTGACAATTGGTCAGCAATGGTATATGTTTAGAAAATTAAAGCCACCACATCTTCCGGGAGCAATCATTGAAACTGAAGTTGCAAAATAGTTTAAAATAAAAAAAGATCTCCGCTTATAACGGGGATTTTTTTAAATTAAAAGGCTCCAACATGTTCCCTATTAATAAAATTGATATGGAACGAGCGTTGAAGCCTATCCCAACGTTTATTTTTTTGCGATAACTTCGCTGGGATGTTTGTCGTTGCGCTTATTTGCAATGACTTGCTATTCAACCGAGGTACGGAGTTATGACTAGCATGGGGCTGGTCATATTCCTGAATTTTTTTATTTTTATTTTTGTGGGAGTATAAGCGCCACCCGTTTATATTTATCTCAGTTCGAATAGAGAAGCATGTTGCAAGGAAGATTCCTTGCGGTGATGCTTCTGATTTTGAAAGAACAGATTACAATATAAGTATAGCATATTTTTGACACTGGGTCAATCATGATGAATTGCTGAGTTTATTAAGTAAAAAAATATTTATCAACAGATAAGTCTACGAATTTATAGACTTAAAAGAATAGTTTATACACAGAAAACACAGGTTATCCACAACTTAAGTATAGGCTATATTAGACATAAAAAATCGCCTTTGTCCGCTTGGTGGACTACGGCGAATTAATAGAGGTCACGGTGGGATTCGAACCCACGATGGCAGTTTTGCAAACTGCTGCCTTAAACCACTTGGCGACGCGACCGACTTTGATAAATATACCAAGATTAATGGCATAAAACAAGTAGCTGCACATAATTATGTGCAGCTACTATGCGTGTCTACGGAGACTTTAAGTATGTAAAAAGGATTAGTTCAAAACAACAATCTCGGCGTGTTGAATTCCAAACTGAATTGCCTCGCCGCGGTTGGTCATCCAAACGTCAACGCGGTTGGTCATACGACGGTTCATACGATCGCGAACCGTAAAGACACGGTCTCCAAATAAACTTGGAATAGTAATTTGAGTACCCATTGGCAAAAAATTTGCCGCCACAGTGTCCTCAACGCCATGTTTACAGACATTAAAGCCATTAGCGGTTGTACAGGGATCATCATCGGTTTGAGCAGCATCAGAACTATAAGCCGTTAAACTAACCAAGTGTGGGTTAGAATTTGTTTTAGGTGTAACTTTTGTTATAACAGGAGTTTCCGGAACCAGAGTAAAATTGATTATTGTATTACTGTCATCGCTTGAAAGTTGCTCAAAGTGATTAGTTTCAGAACCTGGTTTTTTTATAACTAAAATATGAGTGTTTTCATTTAGTGACTCGCTAGCATTGCCCATGGCTGCTTGTACTGGAAAAATAATAAAGTTATGAAGCAAAGAAACTACGATTAAAGTAACGATGAATGGTCGTGTTTTTTTAAATATATATGATTGTGACGAAAATAAGTTCATATAAGTTTGTCGGTAAATAAAAACTCCCAGTTAATCATCTGGGAATTTGTTGGCAATACTTTATCATATTTAACAATTTAAGTCAAGAGTAGCGTAGACAAAAGTGTACGTTAAAATCTTGAAAAATGTTTAATGTTAGCCATTTTTTTAGAAAAATCTAAAATAACCCCAATAAATTCAATAAAAATTAGATCTTGGTTTATATTTTGATCAAATGCATAGAGAACTCGCGCTTTTAGCATAGAACTACGTTTACACCAACTGAGCTGTTCTTCTGGTTTTATGATTTTAGAACTAACCGTTTTAACTTCAATTAAGTAAAAAAGACC
>CAYRGL010000032.1:0-6629 GCA_964423915.1 uncultured Gammaproteobacteria bacterium
TTTTCCTTACTTGAACTCGATTCGAATGCATTGTTATGAATGAATTCAACAAAACTATGTAATGCACAAAGTCCCTGTTCATACATTCCCAATTCATAAAAAACTTTTACCTTCATTAAATGTTCATCATATTTAAAAACAAAATAGTCAAGTTTAATATTATTAAGATATTTTAGGGCTTTTTCATACTGCTCTGTATAACCGAAAAACAAGAAAAATCCGAGGTTAATCATATTATCTCTATCTTTAAAATGAATGTTCAAATAGTTTGAATTCATGAATTGTTCAGCCCATGCATTTTGACCAAGTTTTAAGGCGGTAACTAAGATTGCTCTGAAAAGGTTTGACGGCAAAAATTGGTTTTCTTCTGTTTTATAATAAGTATTATCTATCAGCTCTTTGTAGAATATCATCAAATCGTTTGCATAATCATAAGAGTGGTCAAGTTCATTGTATTTTGAAACGCAGTAATTGATTAAATTGGAGTTATGGAATGCCCTTTCATCTTTACTAAGTTTGAAAGAACACTTCTGATATGTGTTTTTATAATCTAGATATATATTATTGGTATCGCCTTGATTATTCATTTTATACAAACAAGAATACAAAGTTAAGATATCCCGGTATTCTTCTTCTTGAATAGAAGATGAAATTGAATCAACATCAATGAACTTAAACAGATTGGAAATAAAATGTGGTAATAAGTTGATATTGTATTTTTCAGCATATACATGGGTTTTAATGTATCGATCAATAACTTCCATTAAGAAATTCAGTGTCAAGTACTTTGTTGAGGAGCTAATATGCTGTAGCCTTTGTAGAATTGTTTCCTTATTATTATTTTTATCGTAAATAATATTAAAATTTAATCTGCTGTTTTCCAATTTATATCTTTTCTCAAAGTAGGAACTACTTAAATCACTTTCGTTAACTTTCTTATAAGACCTATTAATTTTTTTAACAAAATGATTAGTTAGATTTCTCTCTTTTAAAACTCTCAACAGAATGTCTTCTTTTTGAAAGGAGTCATTGGAAAAAGCTTCTAAAACCAGAAATGATTCCCCGGCTTCATTAAGATCCGAAAACAAATTACGTAATGTTGCATCGTAATATTTTTTTTGAGGGTATAACTCCTGAAAAATATTTTCTTTTGTTAATTTTGATTTATTGAATAGAGGGTAATAGGTTTTAAGGATCAGAAACAGTTCTATTAATTTTCGATTTGTATTCAGGTATGGGGATCTTAAAAAATCCTCAAATCGCGAAAGTTCTTTTGGACTTAATGAGCTCAACAAAAATATCAATTCTTTAGATACCATAATTCTCCTACAGAATTTTCAAACCAACAGTTCAAAAATACTAAAATAATATTGTTTTTGCTATTAATTTTAATACACTACACTGGGTAATCCTTCATTTTCTCCTACAAATTGAAAAAACTTTGTTTGAAAAGACGAAAATTTCAAATTATTATTAGTGCATTCAAAAACCTTTTAGGAGAAAAAATGGATATATTATCGAAAATCTTCAAATTTATATGTTTTTTAGCAATTATCGCTACTTTTCAATCAGTATTAGCAATCAATTCATTTTCTACGTTAAGTAAAACTATAACTTTAGAATGCCAAAATAAGACATCTCAAAGCGATACATACACTGTAAGGGTGTTTCATGATGGCTATTGGTGGATTCAAGTCTATGATAATGATTCTGACCATTTAGTTTATGAATATTTAGATCCTATTCAAGACTAAGGGTTTTTTTTGATTGGGCAAATTTTAAATAATCCAATTCGTAAGACCAATTTTATATGGCAGGTCGAAATGAAAATTCACGAAGATTTACAAGGCATCAATTGGGAAATCAATAATAAGATTGCAAACGGAATTGTTAAAATATTTAACAAGTTGCCAACTTACAAAAAAGGATTCCCAAATTTAAATAAAACCGGGCTATTTACTTGTTCTATACATCATGAGACAAATGATTTTATATGCACATTAAATGATTTGGTCATTGGTTATAAATGCAATGTTTTTGAAGTCAAAATGGATGGTTTGGATATTATTAAAAATGAAATAATCAAAACATGTCCTGAACATATTAAAAGAAAAATAATATTTTCAAATTCAAGGAGATAAAAACTTTAAACCGAAAATATATAATAAATAAAATAGTTAATTAACCACGAAAAATCATGAAATATAATAACTCAATTAAGATTTCTTTTTTAATGTTTTTTATTTTTTTGACTCAAAATCTGTCCGCGCAATGGCAATACAATGGAAGCGATATTTATTACAATGACGGTAAAGTTGGGATAGGTACTTTAAATCCAAGTACGACATTACATCTATATTCGCCAGGATTATCAAGATTAACCCTAGAGAATAGTGGCGATGTTTCCGGTAATCAAATTACTTTTAAAGATGCCGGAGGAACTTGTAATTGGAATATTTATAGCGGGAAAAATGGATATACGGATTTCAATTCGATTTTAGAAATTTTACACAGTGGTAAGGTTGGGATTTTAACGAGTAATCCACAATATACTCTCGATGTTAATGGAACGATAAACGCGACTAATATTTTGAAAAATGGGCAATCAATTGGGCAATGGAATAATGGGCTCAATAGCAGTATATACTATAATAGTGGCTATATAGGATTGGGAACCGATCAACCTGCATTTCCAGTTGATATCCAAAGTACAGCACCTTGGCCATTGCGAATACAAAATACAAGTACAGGTACGGGTATTGCTTTCAGCGATATCAACGGTTTGGGATGGATAAATTATCTTGGTGGTAGTTACGGTTACATGGATTTCTTTAATAAATTTAGAATAATGAACAACGGGAATGTAGGTATTAATAATGCTAATCCAAATTACAAATTAGATGTTGGAGGTACGATTAATGCAACTGAAATTTTGAAAAATGGACAGGCTTTAGGGCAGTGGTCGGTGAATGGAACGAGTATGTACTATAATGATGGAAATATTGGTATTGGAACAAATAATCCACAGCAAAAATTAGATGTGAATGGAACTATAAATGTTTCAAATGGAATAATAAACAATTCAAGCGATCCTTCGGCTTTTCCCTTACGTTTCAGTGCTATGGGGAATAATGATTGGGGTATAGAAATTACTGGATATCCGGATAATAATTCATCAAAGTTGAATACTAAAAAAAACAATCTCACTTCAAATCTCAAAAATGAAGTAAATCTATTCCAAATCGGAATGGGTTTAAGAATCAGAGATGATGGGTTAAATGCATTTTATATAAAGGACAAGATATCAAATCAATACAGAATGGTAATTAGCCACGGAAATATTGGAATTGGAACAACATCACCCGGATATAATTTGGATGTAAATGGCTCAATAAATGCAACTAATATTTATCAAAATGGACAACCGATTGCCAGTAGCCAGTGGAGTAGTAATGGCTCGAATTTATATTATAATAATGGTAATATTGGCTTAAATACAAATAATCCAACTGAACAACTACAATTGGGTGATAGGTTTGTTTTTCATAATGGAGGTCAAAAAATTATAGGATACAATTTCCATTATGATGGGCAGGATAAAAGAATTTTACAAGCCCCAGTATCTAATTTATGCCTTAGAGATGATGGAGGTGTTTTATTTAGAACTGCTCCATCTGATATAGCTGGTTCCATTATCAACTGGACAAATTCTTTGTTTATAAGCAATGCTGGAAACGTTTGTATTGGTATGACAAATCCGTATATAATTTATAATCAACCTGCAACACTATCAGTTAACGGCTCAATAGTTTCAAAAGAAACACATGTTCGAGTAAATGGATGGTCTGATTTTGTTTTTAAAAATGGATATAAGCCAAAAACGATTGAAGAAGTTGCGAATTATATCAAAGATAATGGTCATCTTGAAGGAATACCTACTGAAAAAGATGTTGAAGAAAATGGAATTGAAATTGGCCAAACTACTGTAAAACTTCTACAAAAAATTGAAGAATTAACCTTATATATAGTCGATCAAAATAATAAAATAAAAAAATTAGAAGAAAAACTAAACAAATAAAAATTTGAATATCTATGTCTTTAAATAAAATACTGTTATTGATATTGGTTTTGTTTGTATTAAATTTAAATACCTCTTCGCAAACAAAACCGGATAGTTTAAAGAATAAAGAAAATACATTAGATGTTAATTTCGTAGCAGGTAATGAGAATGGGGTAAGAATAGGGATTAGATATTATTTTTTAAAAAAATATTCAGTAGAAGCTTCATATGGAACGCCATTAACTGCTATTGGCGGAGTAGGTTCTTATTTGTATGAAATTGGAGTGAATGTTTTCCCTTTCAAGAATAATGGAGTGATTTGTGGGTTGATGGGAATTTATTCTTATTTACCTTATGAAGATTCTAATGATCCCTATAAGTCTTATACAATTTCACCATTCATTGGCATTTTAATACCAAGAAATAATGGACTAATGTTTCATTCAAGAGGCGGAATTAATCTACAATATAGAAATTTATTTATTGAAAATAAAAAAAAATTTAGATTAAGTTTTGCATTTGAGTTAGGTTTTGCTATAGACATTTTCTAAATAAAAAATTATATAAAAATGAGAAAAATTATATTTTTTATTCTTGCTTTTTTTATAGTAACAAGAGTTTCTTTTTCGCACAAAGAATGGGTACATCAACATATTATTTGGGAATCTTATAAATATTTAAGGAATCAAATAGGTCATGATATTCCTGAATTCCAAAATAGAATGGTTTTTAATGATTTCAATTCAGGGGATAATAATGCTCCATGGTCAAGCGGAAGAATTGATGTGGCTGCATGGAGGGAAGATTCCGAGGATCCTTTATGGCTTATAGGTGGTCCTTTTGATGGATGGGATCCTTCAAGTACACATTTCTGGAATGCGGATAGAGGAGAGGATGCTAAAACACCCGTTTGGGCAAGTCCGGATATTCAAAATGCTTGGTTTAAAGCTCGAACTTATATAGGGATTTGGCCTTCTCCAAATAATTATAATTATACAGATATTTTTATTGCATGTAGATCTTTTGATCCTGATTTAGGGCAGATTCTTGGAAGATTCTATAGATATTATACTTTGGCAGGACTTTATAATACTGGCGACGTCGAATTTATTGGTTATATAGATATAGATGGTAATATTTCTTATTTTGACCCGGAACCAGTTACTCTTATTGAAAGCTCTCGAAAGAATATTTCAATGGGTATTTTAGGAAGAGTTGCTCATCTTCTCGCTGACATGAGTGTTCCAGCACATGTTCATTGGGATTTACATCCATGTAATTTCACATTTTTCCATGATGGTGATTACTATGAATTATATTTGGGTACAGGATTTACTCCAGGGAGCAGCTGTAATAGTCTTCGAACAACATTTCCTGCACAAAATTACACCGCTGAGACGGCTGCTAATCAAGGGAATTTATTGTATGAGTTTTTTGCCAAAAATGCTTATGATGGTTTAAAGTATTTGTATTATACAACAAATCAATTATCGGATCACTACAAGAGTGAACAAAGTTCTATCTGGGGTCATTTCTATGGAAACAATAATATTAATTATGATGATAATGAATTAATTGACCATTGGTATTCGTTGTTAGGCCCTCCTGAAACTTCAGATGGTGATTTAACTCCAGAAGATTGTGATAATCACGCTAATGTTTTAATGAACTTTACAATCAGGGCTACAGCAACTTTATTGTATTGGTTTGCTGGTTGGGCAAATATTGAAAATTGCTGTCCACTTGTTCCTGATAATGCATCAATTTCATATTTTTCAAATACTAATTATGAAATTATTTCCCCAGGTTGCTTCTCGATATAATTTCACTTTTGGACCTGATGTAACAATGGAAAATAATTCGTTTTTAGAAGCTTATTCTCAAGATATTGATTTAACTTCAGATTTTTCAGCAAAAAATGGATCTTATTTCACAATTTCAGGTTTTAATTTTCCAAATGATAACTCTAAATTAAAAAACTATAGAACTAAGACAATAAGTAACTTAAATAAAAATACAGAAAATAAAAATATTATTTATGAAAAGTATGAAAAATTTTTAAAACAAGAAGTCATTAAAGATAAATCAATTGATTCATTAAACTCTTTTGTAAAATATTGTTTGAACAAAATATCTTCAAAAAAAGAAATCAATCAAAATAAAATAAGTATAAATAAAGAATTATTGAAACCAGAGGATAATAAAGAAACTTTAATTAAAAAGAAATCTTCCACTAAAATGAAAAGTATCCAAGATTCGATTAAAGATACTAAGATAAATAGAAAAGATGTAAAGAAATTAGATTTTAATGAAATAAAGAATAAATATGGAATAGACTCAATATATAATTTTTTAAATAGTTATTCAATAAGTTTTAAAGAAATTCCTGAATCTAGAGGGGTGTTCCTAAGTGAATATTTGAATTATTGTATAAATAAAAACCTTTTCCATATAAATAACATTTCTGATACATTAAATGAAAAAAATGTTGTAGAATTACCGAAAGAATTCTCTTTATCTCAAAACTATCCTAATCCATTTAATCCAATTACAAGGATTAATTACGAGA
>CAYRGL010000033.1:0-6586 GCA_964423915.1 uncultured Gammaproteobacteria bacterium
TTTCAGATGTGGCGACGAAGAAGCTAGCCGTTTTGCCCCGATTTTTGATGTTAAGACAAAAGACCTTTACAATTTGGCCAAGTATCACGCCTGGGTGCGAATCGGCATTAACAATTCTATGATTGAAACCTATCCACCAAAAATTAGAACTATTCCCGACATAAAGCTACCTCGAACACAGCCCCTTCACGACTTTTTAAGTAATGACTGGATAAAGATCTGAAAAATCTGATATAATAGACAGATAAGTCGCCGTCCAATCTATGGCAAAAGTCACTTGGCGAATGAGAGTTATTATGTCTGCCTGTTTAACTATTAGTTTGCATGCGCTCGTGTGGCGTTCGGGACGGGCAGACAGACGACCTTGATTCTCATTGCTAGATTGTGCGAGTTAGGTCGTAAAACAAACTTGTACAATTAGTTGCGGCTTATATAGTGAAAGGACTGGACTATCGACAAACGATAGCCAGTCTTTTTTGATTTTACAAGGGGAGAGTTTATCAAATTCTCTTTGTGTGATAAAATTTCTTTATCATTAAATAAAGAAAGGAGAATTGTTCTTTGTCAACTGAATTTTTAAATTTTGCCGAAATAAGTAAAGCCGTTTCATTTCAGGATTTGCTTGATGTACTTAATATTCCCTATACACAGAAAAAAGGAGAGCTTCACGGCGATGGGTTTATTGTCAATATTGATAAGAACCTTTTCTTCATGCCAAAAAATGATTCTGTGAAAGGTTCACCGATAAATTTTCTAGCTTATTATAAAAATGTTGAATTGCGTGATGCCGCCGCAGAATTAAAGAAACAGTTTCTATCAAAAAAGAAAGAGATTAAACCAAAAAGAGATATGCCAAACCTTACTCTTGAATGGGATCCCTATTTGCAAGAAAGAGGAATCACGCCTGAAATAGCTACTCAATATGAAGTTGGTTATGTAAAACAAAGGAGTATTGTTGCCGGAAGAATAGCGTTTAAAATTTATGACCATGATGGAAAGCATACAGGGTATATAGGTTATAAAAACGAGAATGGTTCATGGTTCTTTCCAAAGGGTTTTAAAAGGCCATTGTATAACTCTCACAATCTAAAAAATACTAAATCTATTATTGTTACAGTTGATCCGTTTGATGCTTTGCGTTTAGTTAGTCTGGGGTTTACGCAAGTTGCGTCTTTACTTGCTAATTCCATGACAGCTGAACAAGAAGAACAACTTAAGAAATTCAAGTATATATTGTTATTTCATAAAGAACCACAGAATATACAAATGCGGCTCTGTAGTATTTGTTTTATTAAATCACCTGTGCTTTATAAGCCAATCATAGAAATGGCAAATCCAGAGTTGATAAATATGATAAAGCCCTCACCCTGAGGGCTTTAAAATTATCCTGTTATTCCAAAATCATTGATTTTTCGAACATATATTTATAATTTACTGTAGTTAAATTATAACTATTAAATTGAAAAAAATAACGCTTACAGATCTCCAAGATAGCAACAAAAAACTACTTATTTACAAAGCGGGACATGGTTTTGCATTTATCGCCGCAGCTATCGCGGTGGGTTTTTTTTGGCAACAATATAATATAACGCAAAATTTAGAACAAAAACTTAGTCTATTTATACGAGGGGCAGCAGCTTTAGCAATCTACTTTCAAAGTGACCATTATAGAAGGCGAATTTTTATTTCCTTACCAAGTCCTAAAGCCACTTATCTATGTGCTGGTCTCAGCGCCGTATTTTACATTATTTGTATTTCATATATAATAACGATAGAAACAATCTGGCTTTTCATTTTTGCAGCAATGATGTTAATATTGTTCTGCCAAAACGCTATTACTTATTACCTCTTGACAAGAAATGATGCTAATAATCCGTTATTACCTTTTTTCAAACGGTGGTATAAAGCTTCATTAGGATATTTTTTTGTTATTATTTTAATTGCCCCTATGACTTATACACTTAAAATATATAATCCAAGCAACATAAACTTCCCCTGGTGGGGGTTAAGTTTACCTTTAGTATATATTGATATTGCTCCCGGTGTTGTACTTTTATCATCTATGATATTATCAGCTCTTAGAATAGATGATAATTTTGAATCTATAACAAATGAGTTAAAAAAATATTATGAACCAAAGGTCAAGAAAGTTACTGCCAAGCAGACTTTGTAACTTCTTTAAAGTAATTTATTCCATTTTCTGGCTTACTAGGATAACAATTACGATTCCTATTCTTTTAGCTGGAATATGTGCATTTATTTTATGTAATTCTTTGACTTACAGTCTTAATAGTATCTTACTAATTCTAATTCCATGTTTAGTAGCTGCCAGTGGCTTTATTTTAAATGATATAGTTGATGTTGAAAAAGACAAAATCAATCGTTCAGATAGACCTTTGCCCTCAAATTCAATATCATTACGAATGGCATATATCCTATTTTTTATTTTATTTTTTTCATCTATTATTTTGATGATTAGGATTAATGATCCCAAAGTTTTTTATTTATTTTTATTAGCCACCATTTTGACAATGTCGTATTCTGCCATAAATAAATACAATGGAGTCTTAGGAAATATAGTTACGGCTATGCTATCAATTGGACCGTGGCTTGCCCCTGCATTATATACGCATCAATTAAATGTAGTAGTCGTGCCTGCTTTGGCGAGTTTTTGTCTTATCTTTTCCAGAGAAATTTTATTGGATATTAAAGACATGCCCGGTGATAGAATAAGTCAATTCCAAACTTTACCAGTTTTATTTGGCTCGTCCTTTGCTTCGATAATATCGTTCATAATAATGGTAATTACGAATATTATTGTAATTACTTATGGAGTAATTCATGAATATAGCATTTGGTATTTTCTCTTAATCTTTGTAGGTTTTATTATCCCTTCTGTTTTACTTTTAAAATTCATAGTGACCAAAAAACTCACAGATAATATTGATATGATCTGCAATATTGGAAAACTTCAATTTATCATTGGACTTATATGTTTAGTAGTAAAATAGTCATTCCAATTACTTAATTATTCTGTTCAATAAATTGCCCAATTTTTTGGTTTCCTGCATAACAAAATTGGCCTTTTAATGAAGCAATTTTTATTGCGATTTCATCGTTTATCCCGTCTTTCATTATGTCGCCATTCTCCTCGATATACCCGAAGAAGTCATCGTATGGTGTTTTGACATACCCTCGCAAATCAATATCAAAGATTATTTCTTTTTGCGACCAGTCTATATCAAGAAATTTAAAATCATTCATTGCTTCAACGTGTCCGGCAAAGGGGCAAGTTTGGTAGCCGTCAGGGAAATCTGATTTTACAAGTTTTCTTTTTTGTGATATTTCTTCATGACGGTCAAGCATTTCCTGATGATTATCATTCGAAATAGGATTTACACTAGTGGGAACATATTGCGGTTCCGGCATGGTATCATACTGCCCTAATCGTTGTTGCTCGGGGCTATAACAGACGTTGTCATGCCCGATATATGCGACCATTTCACCAATTGCTGTTTCTCGCGGGTCAATTCCTTTTTGTAAGCGACCCTTTTTTATTGCTCCTTGAATATCTACAAATCCGAAGTACTGGTCTTTTAATGTCTCAACTGACCAATCCGGTTTGATAATAAATAGTGTTTTTCTGATCGGAAAAACTTCACCCATAAACTGCACATTTTCGTCAGCGACTATTCTGCCTTCATAGGTACAAGCTGGGATTGCGTCAGGGTTTTTAGTAACAAATACGATTAAATGAAAATCTAGAAACGGCGGCTTATCAAGTGGAACCAGTTCGGGCTTAATTTTATGAACTGTCCAGGCAACAGGATCGCCAATAACAATTACTAATGAACTGACGATGCTTAATAATCCTATAAAAGGAACCCCAAGTCGCGCTAACCAACCGCAAATAAGTCCGAAGGGAAGCCAAAAGGCAAAATAGACTATGGGAAATAGTATCATTTGCCATACAAAATGTTTTTCCAGTAACGAACTAAAAAGTACCCATAAGGGCGTGGCGCAAATAGACCGAAAAACGTTATACATAAACGTGGCTTTCCAATCAATGCTTTTCCAGTCTCTTTTGATAGAGAAGTCAGACATTATATACCTCCTTAATGATGTTTAGTTATAAAGATGTTTTAAAAGAGCAAGAATCTTAAATCAAGAAAAATAAGCAACAGGCTTCACAAGAAGTGGGGGTACTATCTTGTGAAGCGCATTAACTCACCCATTTAAGCCAATTACCGTTGCTTGATTGTTTCCTCCTATATGGTTAAAACCTTTCTTTTATCATGTGTGCCAATAAAAAAAGAGGACACCGCTCTAATTGAAATTAGAACGGTATCCCCCTATATGATTTATACAAATATACTAAAATATTTGGAGTTTCCAAATAACTTTGGTCTAAATAAAAAGGGCAGCGAACTCCTTAAGGAAAGCTGAGGAGAAGGCTTGTTAAGCCTCCAGGCAAGTCTTCTAAACTAGAATATAATTCCATTTTATTTCTTCCATTTTACAAGTAATTTATTACATGGATTGGCTTGCACATAATACATACATAAATAGAGTATTGAGCCGTGTATTTATTTTTACGATTCTTTGCACCTGCCACGTCATTTATTCCTCAGATTATGAACAGCATACAATAATTGTTAAATGTAAACCAGCTTCTGAAACTTTTAAATCTTTAAGAAAAATCGTTCCAACTTTCTGGTCAGGTTCATTAACGAGAGAGGATCTAACATCAATAAACTCAAAGATTGATAGATTTTTTACAGACTATGGAATAGTGAGCGTCAAAGCGGTCAAGCCTGATGCAGATGAAAAACCGTTAGCCGGAGGCGTTGAAAGAATATTTATTATTCAATTGAAGGACACAAATTCTTGTGCTGTTATTAGTTCATTACTGAAGACAAAAGAATTTGACTATGCAGAGCATGATTACTTTATTGTCCTTGATGATAAAGAGTACAAAAGCGAATTAACTCATTCGAAGTTTATTAGTTACCCCAATGACCCACATTTTAACGAGCAATGGGGTCTATTGAACACAGGCCAGAACATTGAGGGACAATATGGCATTCCAGGTGCAGATATCAATATTTTGCCAGCTTGGCAAATAACTACAGGCAACGCCGAAACTATTGTTGCTATTCTTGATTCAGGCATTCCGCATAATAACCCTGATTTTGAAGAAAGAATTGTGCCGGGATACGATTTTGTTAATAACGATAACGATCCGCTTGACGATGATGGACATGGCACGGCTATTGCCGGTATTATTGCAGCGACCGGAAATAACGGATACATGATCAGCGGAATAAACTGGAAATGCTGTATTTTACCGTTGAAAATATTTGACAACAAAGGCTTGAGCCAGAGTTCAAATTGGTTAAGGTCGTTCGTATATGCATCTGACCATGGGGCAAAAGTTATAAACATAAGCAGTAGTAGTTCTGCCGATATTAATCACGTGATGCAGGACGCTGTAAATTATTCATATAGTAAAGGTTCCATTATAATCACATGTATGGGAAATTATAATAGTGAGATAGCTCAATATCCTGCAGCCTATAGTAACGTCATATCTGTTGGCGCGTTAAATAATATTAATAAACGTGCTTCTTTTTCCAATTTTGGCAGGGCAATTGATTTTATCGCTCCTGGGCAAGGAATCTATAGTATCTATTATTTAATCCCCAACTTGATAGACGCCTGGAGTGGAACTTCAATGTCAACAGCCTATGTCTCTGGCTTAGTTTCACTAATGGTAGGGTTAAAAAATGATTTAACGTTTCAGGATGTATATGGCTTACTAAAAAAAAGCGCCAAAGATCAAATTGGCGACCCAAGCGAAGATACCCCAGGGTGGGATAAATATTACGGTTGGGGATGTATTGACGCCGGGAAAACTATTACCGCTTTAATGGATACTACAATCACACATCCCGTTCCAAACGAGTATTACTTAAAGCAAAATTACCCAAATCCGTTTAACCTTTCAACTATCATTGAATATGGACTAACTGCCGATCAATATGTTAATCTTGATATTTATGATGTGACAGGTAGCAAAGTAATTACTTTGGTCAATGTTTTCCAAAAAGCCGGTAAGTATATAGCGTATTGGGATGCCTATTGGTGGGCCAGCAATATTTATTTTTGTGTATTAAGAACTTGCGGGAAAACGTATTCAAAAAAGATGATATTAATAAAATAATAGGATCAATAATAGAAACGGTTTACAAGTAATTTGAAAACTCTCTTAAGAAGCACGTTAACCCAGTCTCACAAAAAAGTGAAAAAATTCACATGTTATACATTTTAAAGTAAATAGAATGTGTCTTTTCTTTAGCAATAGCTATATTATTTCAAAATAAATCATGAAATTAAAACAACGGGGTTTCATTAGAAAGTTGCGAGCAATCTTTTGAAACACGTCAACCACCCTTACAAAGCTGACTCCCGTTGCCCAAGCATCTATTTCCTCCTATTTGATCAAAACCATTTTCTTGCTTTCAACAAAATTTCCCGCTTCGATTCGGTAGAAGTAAACACCGCTCGCAAGATTTGTGCCGTCAAA
>CAYRGL010000034.1:0-6312 GCA_964423915.1 uncultured Gammaproteobacteria bacterium
ATTACAAAATTTTCCTAATCCGTTCAATCCGAGCACTTTAATTTCATTCACCGTAGCTCAAAGCGGACTGGTTGTACTCAAGGTCTATGATATTCTCGGGCGGCAAGTTCGTGAATTAATTAACGGTTATAAAGAAGCAGGCTACTATGCTGAAGAATTCAAAGTTGATAATCTTTCAAGCGGCATCTACTTCTACGCTCTTTCTACAGGCGAAAAAACTATTGTCAAAAAAATGACAATTGTAAAATAAGTTCTTTACAAGCTCAACAAAAAAACAGTCGATACAATATCGGCTGTTTTTTCTTTGTGCGCCCAACAGGATTTGAACCTGTGACCATCTCCTTAAAAGGGAGCTGCTCTACCAGCTGAGCTATGGGCGCAAAAAAAGTAGTAAAATTGTTTTACCACTTTTTGAAATAATAATCAAGCATTAGGTCGTCGCCGTCGTAATAATGAAGTTGACCAAGGCATAGGAAAGAAAAATGACTACTAAGCCAATCGCGGCCCACATTAATATATTTTTTCCTCGTTCGACAGCGCTTGAATTACCGCCGGAAAGCATCCAGGTAAAACCACCGTAGACAAACATCAACAAAGCCAAAGATCCGACCACACCAAGAACTCCGTTAATCACTTTAGCGATTAATGACGGAACTGTTGTTACACCGAGAGGGTTAGTAAGGTTTGTCGAGCCGGCTTGGCTTTGAGTTTTATCAGTTACTCCTGTATATTCAGGGCAATTTGGATCCTTAGGATCTGGACATTGAGCAGAAACAAAAGACGGTGTTAAAAGATAAAAACTTCCAAGTAACAAAATAAAAATTGCTATAATTGAATATTTTTTCATATATTTTGATACTTTTATTATATCTTAATATAGAAATAATTAAAAGCGGCGGAAACATGTTTGTTTCCGCCGTTAAATTTTGGGTTTTATCCCCGTTGAATTTTTATTGAGCCGCCCATTTTTGAGTTAAAGAACAAGGGCCCTTTTTTATTTGAGTTCTTTCCTTTAACTATGGTCATTTCATAAGTATGACCCAAGCATAAAGGTTTTAAAGCAGCTTTATTCATATTCCATAAAGAAACGTCGCCGCTTACATCGAGCACCATAAATGTTTCTCCATCAAAGAATGTCATTTTACTGGCAACTTCTTCGCCGGGTTTCAGTGTTATTGTTTCAATGTTTGAATTTTGCTCTGTTAGTTTCGACTGATCATTGCCCGAGGTCTGATTATTGCTAACCTGTATAATTTTAACATTATCAGACGACGGCGATTTTAAAGCTATAGGTACCGTAGTAGTGCATCCTTCACGTACATGTTGAATTTCTTTCTTGTAATTCTGGAGAAGCTCAATCGCTTTATCAGTATTACCATTTTTCATTTCAATATCTGCTTGGCGCTGGACTTCTTTTTCCTTATCTTGTTCTGTTTGCATTATGCTTTCTTCAATTTTATCTCCTGGTTGATGCCTATAGTGTTTATACCCTACAACCGAAATCGAACCTATCAACATAATAGTCATTGCAAAACTGATGAATTTGACATGTATCTTTTCCGAAGAATGTTTAACAATACTAATAATAACTATCGTTAATATAATAAGAACAAAAATCGTCGAATCAAACTCCGGATTAATAATTCTTGTTAGAAGTACCCCGATAAGACAACCGATGCACATAACAATCGAATAAAAAATCCATTTGAAGAACTTCTTGACTTTGTCCGTATTATCTTTCAACCACTGAAGTCCTTTTTTCGCTTCAGTTATTAAGAAATCTTCCATTTTTATTTTTCCTTTCTTATGCGTGTTGAAAATGTTTTTTAAATTCGCGTTTTTCGAAGAACTCCACTGCAAAATCACCCAGTAACGCTACCGCTGCAATTTTAATCCAATTTAACCAGTGAGGTGCTGAGCTAGGCTTTGCCTGGTCAGTGGCTGTTGTTTCAACCGTATTGGTTACTGCAACCTTGGATTTTTGCTTCATTAAATCAGAATCTTCAGCCCAAGCAACAACTTGTTCCCAGGCAGGGTCATGAGCTACGGCGTGTGAAGTATGCGGAATATGTATTCGAATAAACTCTTTTACTTGTCTTAATCGCATTTTAATAATAAAGAAAACGATATTAAAACAAAAGCTGAATACAATACTGAGACTGACTAGCAAAACCAATATCCAAAGTACATCGCTACCGTAATTACCGTTTAATCTATCATCCAGCGACTTGCTGAACAAGATATACAAACTGACCGGTATTAATATAACAGCGTGAAAGATAAATGGTAAATGCAGTAAAAAAGAAATCCGACAAAAAAACATTTGAAGCTTTTGTGACATTGAAATTCTTTCCGCGGGTCTCGGATTAAAAATTGACAGTCTACAGGCTTTGGCAATGCCAGAAACCGTAGCAATCATTTTTACCTTTTCTCCCGGTTCGATTTTTCCGACTTTAAAAAGCGCGTGTCCTGTTTCATCAGTTTTCTGGTGTTTGTTTTTACCGTGGCAAAATACATTCACAAGCGCATCGTTTAAAGCAACACCGCCCTTTTTAATAACTCTAATGTCGACAGTTGTCTCTCCGTTTTGTTTCATAACACAACTATTGAGTTCAATTGTCACTGGATCTTCGGACGATTTTTTTACATGCGGTGGTATTGTCAGTACGACGTCACTTTCGTTTTCCCAGTCCTTTAACTGGAAAGTTAAGTGTATATACTGATTTGCATCTTCAAGCGGAAATTCCAATAAAAGCGGGCAACGACCATTGTTATTAGTACTGCCATCTTTTATTTTGATCAGATTCCTGTTGATAACGAAGCTTATATTCGGCATCATTTTTTTATCTCTTATAATAGAGACTTCAACTGGTATCTGAAAATTAGTATCTGTCACTTTAGGTGAACCCACACTAACTTTTATTTCCGGACTTGTTTCCGGTTTAGACGTGGTAACATTTTGTACTTGGCCTTGATTACCGGAATTTTTCTGTTTTGGTTGGCTTCCACTAGTTATGGAAAAGCCCATTTCCTGTTTTGCCATTTTCGGCTCCTTTTTTATTTTTTTATAATTTTTTAATATACTTTTTCTTATTCTGAATTATCAATATTATATCATAGTATGCTATTTTTGTCAATACTATATAAAAGCACAATAAAAGCCCTGAAATAGGGCTTAAATAGTGAGAAAAATAAGCTATTCTAGATGAGCACGTTCTTGCCACTCCCCTAACTCTTTTTGTAAGTCTTTAAAGGAATTCAAGCTTGGATCTTGGGTAATTAATTCAATAGCCGCTTCTCGCGCTTTATTCATCATTTCAGTGTCATAAAAATTTGCCATTCGTAATTCCGGAAAACCTTTTTGTTCTAAACCATACACTTCGCCTGGTCCTCTAAATTGTAAGTCAACTTTAGATAAATCAAAACCACTGGAAAATTGCATCATGGCCTGCATTCGATGATTTGATTTTTGATCTTCGATGCGAGACAGCAAAAAACAAAACGCTTGGGTCTCACGTCGTCCAACTCTACCGCGATACTGATGCAGCTGCGCCAAACCGAAACGATCGGCGTCTTCGATAATCATAATTGTTGCTTTCGGGATATCGACGCCGATTTCAATAATCGAAGTTGCGACTAAAATATCTAATTCTCCATTAGCAAATTTATTCATAACTTCTTCGCGTTCTTTGCTCTTAAGACGCCCATGCAATAAACCAATTTTAAATTCTTTAAAGATTGTTTTATCCAGTCGTTCAAATTCTGCTTTGACCGAAGCCGCGCCAAGTGTGTCAGATTCATCAATCAACGGACAAATAACAAAAGCTTGATTTCCGGCTTTAATTTCTTTGGCGACAAATTCATACATTTCTGGTCGTTTATCATTACTGACTAATTTTGTTAAAACTTGTTTGCGACCCAAGGGCATTTCTTTAATCGTGGAAATATCAAGTTCGCCGTAAATTGCTAAAGCTAAGCTACGAGGAATCGGCGTCGCCGTCATAGACAATAAGTGCGGCGCTCCCCCCGCTTCTACTTTTTCCGTTAATTGTTTTCGCTGGTCAACGCCAAAACGATGCTGTTCATCAACCACGGCCAAAGCCAAATTTTTAAATTCCAATTCTTTTTGAATGAGGGAGCTGGTACCAACAACAATATCAATCTCTCCGGCCGCAATTTTCTTAGCAATTTCTTTTTTATTAGACTCTATTTCTTTTCCGTTTTTTACTATTTTTTGAAATCCACTTGTTAATAACGCCACGGATATATCTTCATTTTTATAAAGACTAGTAAAGGTTTTAAAATGCTGCGTAGCTAGAATTTCCGTTGGCACCATGCAAGCGGCTTGCGCTTTAGCTAAAGCCACGTTGAGCATGGCCAAACAAGCGACAATGGTTTTGCCTGATCCGACATCGCCCTGAAGTAAACGTAACATGGGTTGCGGCCTTTGCAGATCTTGAATAATTTCCCAACTGGCCTTTTTCTGATCGGCTGTTAAATCAAAAGAAAGCGAAGAAACGAAACGTTTGGTTTCAATTTCATTAAAATTAATAATCGGTGCTTGCAGTTTGGCAAAACGTAGACGCTGTTCTTGAGCTCGTATTTGCAATAAAAATAATTCATTAAACGCTAAGCGTTCTTTGGCATTATCTAAATCAACTTTAGTTTTCGGAAAATGAATTTGTTCTAAAGCAACCGCTAAAGTTTCTAAATTATTTTTTAAGCGAATTTGCCCTGGTAGCCAATCATTAATTTGTCTGGCATTGTCTATAACTTTTGAAATAATAGTGCGAAGAGTTTTTTGCGCGATTGGACCGCTTAAATGATAAACCGGCACAATGCCTTGCGTATGAATCGCTTTACCGTTTACTTTTTCATATTGCGGTGATTGCATAACCAATCCGCCATAATCCTCACTCACTCTGCCAGCCAAAGAAATTTCATCGCCAACATGCAAATTCTTTGTGAGAAAAGGTTGATTAAACCATAAGATACGTAATGAATCAGAGCCATCATTAATTAAGGCTTCAGTTAAATACATGCGACGACGCGGTGAACGTTTGTTTTGTATAAGCTCGATGGTTCCGCTGATATTGGCCGTCAGGCCGGATTCTAAATCTGCAATGCGTAATTGCTGACTAAAATCTTCATAACGAAACGGCAAATGCATGATTAAATCACCGACCGTGTACAGATCGAGTTTATTGAGGCGTCGTGCAGTGACTGTACCGATGCCGGGGATTTGTGCAATCGGTGTGGAAACTAACATAATGTGCTCTCGGAAGGAATCGAACCTTCATTTTAAGATCCGCAATCTCACGTCCTATCCATTGAACGACGAGAGCAAATATCAAACTAAGTGTTTACTATACCTAAAAGCTTTAAAAGAATCAAGGCGCCAATGTATTAGACCAATTTCCGGCGTAACTGAGGAGAAATGTGTACTAAAATTTCATACGGAATCGTCGAGCAGGTTTTAGCAATCGCTTCAACTGAATGCGGGGCTCCCCTTTTATTACTAATAACAATTACTTGATCTTCTAATTCAACTGTTGCCAAATCACTAACATCAACGCTGACAATGTTCATACTAACTCGACCGATAATCGGACAAAGTTTGCCTCTTATTTCAACAGCGCCGCGGTTAGACAAACGACGATCAACACCCTCCGTATAACCGAGCGGAATTGTCGCAATCTTCATTGAATTTTGTGCGCTAAAAGTGGCATTATAGCCCACAGATTCTCCGACATTGATTTGTCTTAGCGTGGTAATTTTAGTGACTAACTCTAAGGCTGGTTCTAAAGTAATAGTAGTTAAGCCGACATTAATTCCATACAAACCCAAACCCAAACGCATGACATTGGCATCAATTTCATTAGCATAAAAAGTTCCGGCCGTAGCAGCGCAATGCAAATGTTTCACGTTCGGGAAAATACTTCGAACTTTTTGCGCTATTTTATTCCAAGAATCAATTTGTTTCTTGGCACTGACTGAACCAATCGTATCAGCATCAGCCAAGTGCGTATACACGCCGTCTAACACTAAATTTGTATGTTCATTAAAAATTTGCCAAGCTTCTTCCGCTTCGGTCACTCCTAGGCCGTGTCGATTCATGACAGTGTTAATTTTAAGGTGAAATTTTGTCGGCTTGGTTAAATTTTGAGAAATCTTTTTTAATTCTTCCAAACTTAAAATTGAAAAGTAAATATTATGTAGTTTGCAGTGCGCTATATTTTCCAGTGGCGTATAACCTAAAATTAAGATTGGCTTGGTAATATGTTCATTTCGTAAAATAAGCGCTTCAAAAAA
>CAYRGL010000035.1:0-6088 GCA_964423915.1 uncultured Gammaproteobacteria bacterium
GCCTAGAAATAATGGTGTCGGATCAATTTTTATAAACTCTAAAGCAAATCTAATTAAACCATAACCAATTAAATATGTAGCGACGATACAAGAAGAAGAGAACTGTTTTTTTCTAATAAAATAATAAATAATTATAGTTAAAATAAGTAACAACTTTGCTTCATATAAAAAGGTAGGATGAAAATATTGAAATGCTTCATAGCCTAAAGGGCGATGCGCTAAATCAATCGGTATTCCCCACGGTAAATTTGTCGGCAAGCCAAACAATTCTTGATTAAAATAATTACCAACTCGACCGATCGCCTGACCAAGGGCAACGCCGGGCAACATCACCGCGGCTAAATTCCAAATGGTAAAGGATTTTTTTCTAACAAAAATTAACAAAGCAATTAACGCACCAATTAAAGCACCGTGAATCGCAAGACCACCGTTCCAAACTTGAATAATCTGTTGCGGATGAGTTGAATAGTATGGCCACTCTAAAAATATTTCATAGATTCGTGCGCCAAGTAATCCTCCGATAATTGCCCAGATACTTGCATCTAAAATATCATCACTTTTAATATTACGAAGTTTAGCAATATGCAACGCCAATAATAAGCCGCAAATAATAGCGACGGCCATGATAATGCCGTACCAATAAATTGTTAGCGGCCCGACATGAAACGCAATAGCGTGAGGAATGTAAGTATGAAGAAAGTTCATAACGTAATTGTTGCAGGAATTGTTTTTTTTATCAAATAAGACAAAACCCTGGAAAATTTTCCAGGGTCCGTTTAAAACTGTTTGATTTTATAGAAGCTCGCTGTCAGGAATTGGATTATTAGTATAGATTCTAACATATCTTTTTCCTTCCGGGCCGGGCAAACTAAGTACAGCATCATTATCAAGTCCTTTGTGTTTTAACAAATACTTGTAAGCTGAAAAAGATCCGATTTTTGTAATTTTGTACTTATAGATAGTATTCAGTTTATCGCTGGGAAGAATATTTTCTGCATTCCTTTGATCCAAACTATTTGGATCGTTACTCGGGGAATCATTATACACTTCTACGTTAACTGAAACATTTCCTGTAATCGGGTTTTCGTTTGCACTCCTGGTGCAAGCATTCAAAATCAAACCTATTGAGAGCGCAAGAATGAAAAATATTGTTATTTTCACTGATGTGTCCTTTCTTGTTTAATGAACGTTTGACAAATTTAATTAATTGTATTATAGCACATATCTATATATCCGTCAAGGATAGCAAAAAACCGCCTAATTTCAGACGATTTTTCGGTTTTTAACTATTTTACCGCAATAAAGTAGCCTACTGCCTGATCATAACCATGGTTATAACCAAAGAAATAACCTGCCGCTAACCCAGTAACTAAAGCCAAAATTGCCCAAATAATAACACGTGAATGATCCATAGAATAGTCTAATTATATATTCTCAGTATAGCAAAAAAGATTACAGATGCGTAGTTGAAGGAATTTTAGGAGTTCGAGTTTTGTTCCACTCTATTCTCTCTTCTCGTAAGACTCGCGCATACCATATTACTTCTTCAAACAGCAAAACAAATTTTTTATGCAATTCTTCAAGATTATCTAATTCATTTTGCTCATTAAGATGTTGCAAAATATTTCCAACATAGACTGAAATGCGTGCCGGCACCATCTGAAATTCAATAGACACTAATCGCAACTGTTCAATTCCGCGCGCGCCACCTAACGGTCCGGTGGAGACGCCAACAAAACCAATTGGCTTGCGGTTACATTCTCTATAAATATGATCTAAAAACATTTTTAGTTCTCCGGGATAGCCGTGATTATATTCCGGCGTCACCACAATAAAACCATCAGCACGTTCGGCTTTTTCTTTCCATATTTCCATGGCTGGAATTTTTTCTTGCGTATAGGCTTGTCGAAAATCTTTAACGTCTAAAAGTTCTGTTTCAATCTCTAGATTTTTAGCAAAATCTAAAACCGCTTGGGCGACTATTTCACTGCGTCGTCCAGCCCGCGCTGTACCTAAGATAATTGGAACGTATAATTTCATGACTTGTAATCCGTAGTTTAACGAAGGATTATTTACAACCTAACGCCGCCTTACATTGTGCTCGACTAGCAGCCGGGGCAGAGTCGCAGGCCGCACATTGAATAGCTTTTAAATCAGCACCACCACTTGTTTGTATTTTCATTGTTGCGCTTAAATCAGTAAATTCAACATTTGGTGGAAGATTAAAATACGTATCGTCATTTGTCCATGAAGCACAGGTATAATCAACCTTGGAGTTTAAATCAACTTTTTGATTGGCTTGAGGCTGAGTTTGTGCTTGTTGTTGCGCGGCGGCATCTATACTTACTTTAAAGCCTTTAGCTTCTCCGTCCATCCAGGTGTAACTCGTATTATCTTTCATAATCATATGGCCAATATTTTGCGTGCCATTAGTAGTCGTTGTAAAATTTGTACGAATTTTTTTATTAGCAATATAAAATTTACTCTTCACGCTATCTTGAACAATATCACACTGCAGAGGTTTGCCTTTAGCCATCAAGGCACTTAAAGACTCACTGCCCACGATTTTAGAAACATCCGGCGCTGAATAATTACTTGGAGCGACTTTGTTCTGATTCATAAATAAATAGGCAGCGGCTAAAATAATTATTATGCCAATGCCTATCATGATTTTTTTATTCATATGATTGCATAGAAAGCCCAACGGCTTAATAACTCCATTTTAGCACAAACAAAAGAAGGCGGAAAACCGCCTTCCTCTGCCTCTCTTGTGCTCTCGGTATAAACCGAAAGACTATTCTATGCTTGTGCTTTAAAAAGATACTGGCCGGCCGTGACGGCCATATATCCGGATCCTAGCTAACGCTAGAATCTTGAGATGAGCACGCATCTCGCATGGGCTTAGGCTTATTTTCTTAGACTTAGTATAGCTGATGCGAAGCGATTCCATCAGATAAAACTTAAAAATAAGAATCTAAAACCGTTTAACCCGTACTTACTAGTACAGCGAAGGTTTATATTTATTTCAGACAACGTACGCCTTGGGCATAAATTATCATATCTTGGCGTGGTCCAATAACTAAAACCGGGTCATTTTCTTCAAGATCACGGCCGCGAGGAAAACGGGTTTGCTCGCTGACAATAACTGACAATATTTCATTAAAGTGGTTTTTCATTAAAAAGCCGTCCGGATTAAAACTTTGAATGATACCGGTATGAAGATTTACTAACGGACGACCCATATCACCGTGATACATAAAAGTGACCGGCAGATTTTGTTCATTAGAAAAACGTTCCATACTTTCATGAAAATGAAGTTGAGACAGACCGATTGTACCAACAATCGCTACGATAACAACCGCTCCTAGTGAATATAATAATGGTCGACGATAGGCTAATGAATAACGACGAACCAAAGCTTCAACGGCAATAATGAGAACACCGATAATGGCAAATAAAATCCACGGCAAAGAACCAAAGAGGGGGCCAAGGCCATCCCAACCAAAATCACGCGCTTGCAAAATATTATTTTCTGTAATGTCAAAGCTCGCTAAACTGACAACAAACAAAAGTAGAACAAAGACAAAAACTGAAATTGCGGCCCAAATAATACCGCGTACGACAAAACGCCAACGTGGTTTAGGTGTTGCTCCGCCATCCTTAATTTTTTCAAGCACGGCATTGCTGATTGACTTGTCTTCTTCTTGTGTATTAATTGAGTTCGACATACTTTTTTTTCAATTCTTCTTTAGCTCGTTTGATACGCACACCAACTGTAGAAATTGGGATATGTAACACGTCAGCTATATCTTGATAAGATAATTCTTCATAAAAAAATAAAATTAACACTTCTTGATATTTAGTATTAATGGCCTTTAAACATTTATCCATAGTAGCCCGCAAGTCAGAGTTCATCAAATTATCATCACTGTGTTCTTTAGAGGCTAGTTTTGGAAAAATGGTATCAGTTTCAAAAACAAAAAAGGGTTCTCGTTTATGTTTCTTAAGCGCATTAACAAATTCATTATGCGCGATACGATAAATCCATGGTGAAAATCTTCGCTGCGTATCAAAACTTTTAATATTAACGTACGCTTTGATAAAAATTCCTTGCACTAAATCGGCGATATCCTCCGGATCGCTTAAAAAACGTCTCCCATAACGGCTGATTTTAGCTTCATAGCGCTCAAGCAAGGTCTTAAATTCATTCGTTTCTCCTTGCTGTACGGCCGCAACAATCGCTTCGTCGGTTTGGTGCATACGTTCATTATTACAACAAAAAACCAAAATTGTTTCAAATTTCCTCAATTTCTCCCGGAGTCGGGATAATAACCTGCAACTTGGTTAATCTTTGGTTAAGCACTGCTTTAAAGGCTTTAGCCTGCGCTTCTTCGCTGTGCACCAAAAATACCTTTTCTAAATCTTTAAGCTGAGAAATATAGCTATATAAACCATCTTGATCAGCGTGCGCGGAAAATTCATGCATCATAACAACTTTGGCTTTAACATCATGCAAGCGGCCATAAATAGGTACCGGACTAACCCCTTCTTGTAATTTTCTGCCTAACGTATATTCAGCCTGAAAACCAGTTAAGACAATCACGGCGTTGGAATCGCCAATACTGTCTTCAAGATGATGCAACACTCGACCACCTTCGCACATGCCCGACGAAGCAATAATAATAATCGGTCCAGGCGCTTTTTCTAACGCGCGTGAATCCTCAACACTGCTTACTTGTTTCATGTTCTTAAAAATAAAAGGCGATTCATGATTTGGAAAATCGCGCGTCGTTTCTGCGTCAAATAAATCTGTGTACTTTTTAAAAACATCAGTGACATTATTACCGAGCGGCGAATCAATCACAATCGGGATGGCAGGAATTTTTTTCTCGTTGTATAACTTATGCAAAATATAGATTACTTCCTGAGTTCGTCCCAAAGCAAAAGCCGGCATGATAATTCTTTTTTTATTTTTTTCCGCGTCATTAATTAAATTAATTAAAAATTCATCTGCTTCAGTGACACTTTTATGCTTACGATCACCATAGGTACATTCACTGATAATCGCTTTAATTGATTCCTGAATCTTTTCCGGCTCTGGTAAAATCGGTACCTGTGTATTTCCTAAATCGCCGGTAAAAGCTAATCGTTTTGTTTCATTATTTTCAACACTTTCAATGACGGTCACGGCTGAACCTAAAATATGTCCGGCGTCGTAAAATTTAAAACGACAATTGTCATTTAATTTTTGCCAATCTGCGCCGTCAGAAGCATATTCATGTGCGACAAAATGTTCACAGGTATTTTCCACGTCTTCAATTGAATATAATGGCGGCATAGCTTCACCGGGCGCCGCATACTGTTGTACTCGTTGATAATCTTCAATTTGTACTTTGGCCGAATCAAGCATGATTAAACGCGCGATGTCGATCGTCGCCGGTGTGGCATAAATTTTTCCACTATAACCATTTTTAATAAGCATGGGTAACAATCCGCAATGATCAGCATGCGCATGTGACAAAATGACGACATCAATACTTTTAGCGTCAAAAGGCAGTGTTTTATTTAATTCATAGGCTTCACGTCGTCGGCCTTGATGTAAACCGCAATCCAATAAGATTCGCAAACCGTTGGTTTCAAGTAAATGCTTGGAACCCGTGACATTTTGGGCGGCGCCGAAAAAGGTTACTTTCATATAGACTCAGTATACAGGAGTTTAGCTATTCAACAAATAAAAGCTAAGGTTCAAATAGCCCGCAAAAATAACCCAAACTAAATAGGGAATTAACAAATAAGCTGCGGCCGGCTTAAGGCGATAAAAATAATACATAGTAACAATAATCGCGGCAATTAAAAATAAAATTTCAATAAAAGCACTGAATGGCGAACGCAAATAAAAGAAAATAAAGGTCCAGAAAATGTTTAAAATTAATTGGATAAAGAAAGCGATTAAAGCTGGGTGAAATAATCTAGAAGGACCGAAAAATTTTCTATGCCCGGCGCGAATAACCATAAATAAACTAACACCCATGAGCAAAAATAATATTATCCAAACCGGAGCAAACACCCAATCAGGAGGATTGAGCGG
>CAYRGL010000036.1:0-6072 GCA_964423915.1 uncultured Gammaproteobacteria bacterium
ACATGAAATACAGGAGCCACCGCAATCAACGCCGGTTTCATCGCCGTCTTGTATACCATTACAACAATGTGCCGGAGAAACCTTTACATCTTTTTGTGCTGAAGTATTGTTAGAGTCAAGATCATACGCTGTGGCCTTTAAATTAATTGTTTGACCAACTGGAACTCCGGAACCATCCCAGGTACTGGTCGCATTGAAAGGACTGCCAACAAACGGATTAGAAAGATTGAGAACTGAATCTGTTAAACTTTGATTGGTAAAGAAATCAATTTTTGAGACACCATAGTTATCAATACTGCTTGCTTGAATCTGATTATTTGGTGAAGCACAAACTTGCTCTGTTATTATATTAATATGAGGCGCTTCAGTATCAATAATTTCTCCGGTAGTGAATTGAATGGTGCAATTTGATGTTCCGGAACAAGAAAGCTGTTGGTCATCGCTACTGAGAACTCCGCTCGCGCCATTGGCAACAATAACTTGATACACTTTATTTTTATCAAAGCAATGTAAAGTATTATTTGGCGCTTCACAATTAGCTGTTGGCGCAAATTCAATAAAATTACCAGAACTGGTTAAAGTTCCCGCCACATCGCTACCAGCAACTACTCTAAAACTGTCTGGAGTTACGGTTGATGATTTAACATTTTTTGAAAATCTAAAACGGACGACAGAATTTCTCGGAATATTTACGGCTTGATTGGCCGGCGTTGTTCCCGAAACTGCGAAAACATTATTTCCTCCGCCAAAACCGCCACCGCCGCCTCCCCCGCCGCCACCGCCACCGTTTCCACCGGTAGCAGATTGCAAACGACCTAGAATAAACGAAGTAATTCCAAAAGCCGCAAGAATAATAACTAAACCGATAACTGCGCTCACCATTATTTTTTTGGCTTGATTTATTTTTTCTTCTTCGCCTTTAGCAGTCATCCAAATGAAACCAGCATACATAATAATACCTACAGCGATAACACCAAGAAAACCAAGAATGATGCGAATAATTCCAGCAATCGTCGCCCGTGGATCCTGTGCCGCCAAACCAGTGCCTGTGGCAAAATTTAAACCCGTATCAAGATTATTTTGTGCTAAAACTGGTGCAGCAAAATGCCATAGCGAAAGAACGGCAATAAAAGCCGCCAGACTAATAATAAATAATTTCTTTCGCGATTTCAGCATAGAATTACGGACAATTTCCATCAGGAGTTAAATTGGTTGTTGGTATTAAATCTCCGTTAGCGTTACGGCAACATGATGGATTACCTGGTCCGGCACTACAACCAGGTCCAGAAGATGGTTTATAACAGTTTTGATAAATATCTTTAACACCTGAGCCAACCTGTGATTGATACTGCGTGGCGTCATTAAACGGACCATGCGACAAAAAGGCACTTGTACGGTCAGGAATGCCATCAAGCGGAGCAACATCACGATCTTCTTTAAATACCCAATAACCAATTGGATCATGCGCCACGCTCCATAAATTAATTAATTTATGAGTAATTTGATTGACGCCATTATCTATTAAAATAGAACCGGTTACTAAACTTGAAGACATCATTAGCTTTGAAAAAATAATTTCAATCGCTGAAGTTAAATTCACATTGCTTTGATTATTGAGAATACTTAAACCTAAAATCGTTGGCGGAGTAAGATCTAATCGATCGCCAATCCAAAATGACCATTCATAGTTATCTCCTTTGCCACCATTATCTTGCACTGATTGGTTTTCATTATAGGTATTAACTTGGCCTTGCGGATTATCGTTACGATTACCATCCAAAGAATTATCAGCTAAGTCAACGACTCCATTGGCTGACGGTGCTGTTGGATAATTTTTATTGCTGGACGGATCATTACACACACCCTGACTACAGGTAGTAAAGGGAGTGACAGTACAATCAGCGTTGGTCGAACATGGTTGTAAGCTGGCGGCTTTAACTTGCACTTTCAAATGACTATTGGCCGGCAGACAATAAATATTTTCACCACAACCATTAACACCACATTTAATGTTAGAAATAAATTCTGTAGTTTTGTATTGGTTTGAAGTTAAGAATGATCCAGCCAATTGATCACCATCACAATTTCCATTTGAACATTTGTATGATCGGCAATCAGAATCTTGCGTACAAGCCGCGCCACCTGCTTTGGCTGTGGCCTCAGCATTAACCACTTCTAATTTATTAGCCAGTTCAGTACTTGAACCGGAAACAGTTAAAGGATTTACTGCTTCATTAAAGTTAACCTGAATAACTGTATTTTTTGGTTGATCTTGTTTATCTTTGATAGAGTATGTTGTTGTTTGATCACTACCACCATGCATGGTGGATAAAGCAATTTGTACAGCATTGGAACTTGATAATTCAATACTGTTACCACTGGCGCCAGCAACTTTTGATCGAATAGTGACTGAACTATTTTGTACGCTTGGTGCTGTTACTTCAGGATGAATGGCGTTAATAGTATCAGCAATATTTTGCGCGGTGGCCGCAGTCGTGTTACCAACATTAATTTGATTAGCGTTAGCGCCGCTACTGACAAAGCTATATATTTTTGATCCCACGGTTAAGGTGTCGGCTTGATGCGCTGACAAAACGTTAATATGCCAACTATGCCCAGCGGCAAAACCAGGATCGAGCGCCAAGCTTAAACCGCACGGCGCAATTGAAATAGCATTATTAACAATAGCAATATCAGTGGGGACTAAACCTGGCTGACTATAACCAATACGTCCGGCCAAATTAGCTCCTTGAGAAATAATAGAAACTGTTATGGTGCCGTCGGCACAGGTGTTAGTACCATTAACCGTTACTCCTAATACTTTGCCTGGGGGTGTAATACGTTCAGGGACAGCACTGGCAGCCCGATCAACAATAGGTTGACCATTAATCGTAATTGTTCCCGTGGCATTAGTCGCTTGGCTTTGACCTGAGACCACATCAGCAGAGTCATCCGGAACTGGCCAAATTCCTCCTTCGGAAACACTATTAATTTTAGGTGAGGTTAGATCAAGTAGATTGCTAACTTCAAAAGTCCAACGGAAATCATTAATACCAAAGGCGCCGCTACCGTCGGCTTTTTTAATATTTTGTGTGAGGTTAACGGTGTAATTCGTGGTTTCAATCGGTGAACCAAGATATGCTGGTGCCGCAGGTTTAAAAATAAAAGTCAGATTATCAACTGAGGTAACAGCGACGTCAGTTAAATTTGTTGCGGTATGATCACCAACTTGCGTTTTAAAAATTTTAATACTGTCCGGTTTTATTTTTGCCGTGGCTGTACATAGTGCAGGCGAACCAGAAACACTGTCGCAAATACTTGAAGCCAAAATTGGTTCACGGAAGGTTACGATGATAGCAGTGTTACGCGGAACATCGCGTTGAAACGGTTGCGGATACACACTTTTAACAATTCCATTTCCTAACGCACCGATGCCCTGTCCATTATTGTTATTGTTATTATTGTTATTTCCGTTTCCCCCAGTCGCCCCGGTCAGCTGCGCTAAAATAAATGAAACAATTCCAAATGAGGCGAGAATTATAATCAAACCAATTACGGCGTTTCGTAAAATTAATTTTGCTTGTTCAACTTTTTCTTCATTGCCGCCTGAGTTCATCCAAATAAAGCCGGCATACATAATTAAACCAACGGCAATGATGCCGAGAAAGCCAAGAATGATACGAATTATTTTCGCAATCGTCACGCGAATGTCTTGTCCGGACAATCCAGTCTGTTGCGCAAAGCTCAAACCGGTATTTAAACTTTGAGCGTGTGTTTCATGAACGACAAAAAAGCCGACGGAGACCGCGACAACCAAAAGAATAACTAAACTAATTTTTAACCGCTTTTTGTTCATTTCTTTGACTAACTGACTGGGCACTTTTATAATCATAATACCACATACTAAAGGCCAGACGCAACGCATATGACCATAGAACAGATCATTGAAGAGGTCGCTAAGAATCAAGCCGGTGCCGACACGACAATTATTCGTCGTGCTTTTCTCTTTGCCGCAAAAGCACACGGCGATCAAAAACGAAAAAGCGGCGAACCATACATTCAGCATCCTTTACATACCGCTTTTATTCTGGCGCAGATTCGCGCCGATATTCCGACGATCGTCGCCGGACTTTTGCACGATGTTCCGGAAGATACAACGACCAGCTTAGAAGATATTAAGAAAGAATTTGGTGAAGACGTGGCTCATTTGGTTGAAGGCATTACTAAATTAAGTAAAATTCGTTATCGCGGTATTAAGCGTTACCGTGAGAGTTTACGTAAAATGTTTTTAGCCATGGCGGAAGACTTGCGCGTCATGGTTATTAAATTTGCCGATCGTTTACATAACCTGCGCACCCTTGATGCCTTGCCCAAAGAAAAACAAAAACGCATTGCGCAAGAAAGTTTAGAAATTTATGCGCCAATCGCCGGCTTACTCGGAATCTGGAGTTTGCGTTGGCAGATGGAAGATATTTGTTTTAAATATTTGTATCCGGAAGATTATAAAAAAATAGAATACAAATACGAAATTGAGCGCAAGGCGGAATTGAATCAATATATTGAACGCATCAAACAAATTGTCGATGCGCGTTTAAAAGAAGAAAAAATTAAACATCAAATTGACGGACGCTTTAAACACTTATACAGCATCTGGCAAAAGATGCAGCAGAAACAACGTAAGTTTGACGACATTCATGACGTCTTTGCGTTGCGTATTATTGTTGATACGGTCGCTGATTGCTATAAAGTTTTAGGTATTATTCACTCCATTTGGAAACCAAACTACAATCGTTTTAAAGATTATATAGCCGTGCCAAAACCAAACGGTTACCGCAGTATTCACACTACGGTTTTTGGTCCCGAAGGACGAGCCACGGAATTTCAAATCAGAACCAATGAAATGCACGAACAAGCGTTGTATGGTATTTCCGCACATTGGCGTTACAAACATCAACAGGGCGATGGCGAAAAAACGCCACGTTGGGTTCAGGAAATTCTAGAAATCCAAAGAGATGCTAAAAATAGTCAACAGTTCATACAAGAAATAAAGGTTAATATTTTCCGTGATCGTATTTTCGTTTTTACGCCTAAAGGCGATGTGCATGATTTGCCAAGCAATTCTACACCAGTTGATTTTGCGTATTCAGTGCACACTGATATAGGCAATAAATGCGTGGCGGCGCGCATTAACGGACGTATGGCCGCACTTGATGCGACGTTAAAAAATGGCGACATGGTGGAAATTGTTATTGACGCGAATCGCGCCGGACCAAATTATGATTGGTTAGACTTTGTTAAAACGCGCCGCTCTAGAAATAAAATTAAACAATACGCCAAGCGCTCTCGTCTTGATAGCTTTAGACGTTTTCTTCCTGGCTTTAATAAAAAATAATCCGCTTTCGCGGATTATTTTTTGATTTACCAACGTCCAGTTAGTTCATCTTTGAGTTTGCCAGTACGGCGTTCATATTCTTTTTTATGTCGTAGTTCCAAACCGATTAACGCGCTCTTGCGCTTGGCCGATTCATTCTTGGACTTTTGATGATAGCGTTTTTTGCGCGCCGTATATAAGTCGCCGCTTTGTTGCAGGCGCTTATTAAAGCGGCGTAAAAAACTTTCGAATGTTTCGCCTTTCTTTCGTTTAAATTCAACCATAAGTCACACCTACTTTCTAGAACTTATTATATAAGCTTTCTAGATTCTAACCTAAAACATAAGATAGGTCAAGATTGGCTCTACCCCTAACCCCTCCTCATCTGACGATGAGGAGGGGAAATTAAAACAAAACGTACACACTAGTGTGTACGTTGAAATATAGTCTCCCCTCCTTGCGCTTGCGCGAGGAGGGGCCGGGGGTAGAGAAAACTACTTAGCTCCCAAACGCTTTTCTAATTCATGAATAATCTTTTTAGCGTCTACTACTTCTTGCGCGCCTGATTCCATATCTCTAATAATAATTGTTCCATCCATTAATTCTTTTTGTCCCAAAACTAACGTATAACGAACATTCATTTTCTGCGCTTCTTCCAGTTGATGTTTTAAGGCGTTATGCAAAAATCCTTGGCTGACTTT
>CAYRGL010000037.1:0-6018 GCA_964423915.1 uncultured Gammaproteobacteria bacterium
AGGCTACTCCTCTGATATGAGTTGCACCAGCATCAAATTCACCATACGAATATCCATTAGGTTGAGCCGTAGCAAACAAGCCCTGAACATTGCCAGCTAACATCATATCAAGGTGTCCGAAAGTACCAGGGTCATCTGATTTATACACAATAAACACAGTATAGGTACTCGCGGTAGTTATAGTAGAAAAACTAAGATATCTACTACCATCAAATAACACATAATTATAACCGCCAAGTGTTCCGGTAATAGTTGGTTTTTGCGCATCAGTACCTTGCGTCGCCGCCACACTGCCGACCGAATCAACCCACGATGAGACTAAGCCACCACTCGAAGTTATGCCGCTATCAGCACTCCACTCATTAGTTAAACCAACTCGATAATCTGGCTGAGAGTACGGCGTACAATTTCCATTACTGCAAGCCATTTGCCCCGCACTATAGTTACCCGTAGCATTACCCAAACAAAATACCAACGTATAACTTGTATTATTTGCTGAGGTAGAATATAAAAAATCAGTATTATGACAGGTACCGTCTGTTCTTGGTGAGGGGTTAGATGGCACTGAAGTTAGATAAGTAATACCATTAACCACCAACGCTTGCCCGGCCGTGATGAGCGTTGGATAAATCCCGTTATGAGTATAATATAATTCTAAAGCAGTATTAATTTGATCAACATAGGCCACGCGCTGAGAATCTCGACTACGTAAACGAGAACTATTAAATGAAATAATAGAAAACGAAACCAACAAAGCAATGATGCTAATAACAACCAGCAGTTCAACTAAACTAAAACCATTGTGGGAACGAATTCTTTTCATATCTTTACTATAGTATAACACAAAAAAATGCATGAAAAAACAAACAACCTGCCCCGGTGAGTTGGCAGGTTGTTTTATAGTGAGTAAAGAGACTCGCTTTAGAGCACCGCGTCTTTAGCCGCTTTGGCCAAACGAAATTTCACAACGGTCTTAGCAGCAATCTGAATCGATTCACCGGTCGCTGGATTGCGGCCCATACGTGCAGCACGCTTCACCTTGACCATTTTGCCGAAGCCCGGCAAAACGAATTCACCGTTCTTCTTCACTTCTGAATAGGCCATGGTGGCTAATTCAGAGATGACGTTTGCAATGTCCTTCTTGGACATATCCGTCTTGGAAGCCAAGGCTTCCATAAATTGGGACTTTGTCATACTAGAACTTTATTAATTCTAAAAGGCGAGCGCCTCTTATATACTTGTAGTATACACAAAATTGCAAAAAATCACAATAAAATAAAGGGTTTTGAGAACAACAGAGCAAATATGCTATAATATTAGAGAAAAAATAGCATCAGATGAAAAACATTAAACACACAAAAGGCTTTACGTTAGTAGAATTAACGATTGTTGTAGCAATTATTGCTATTCTGGCCGCCACTATTATAAGCTCCTTTAAAACTATCCAAATTAGTGGCCGCGACTCCAAACGGATTCATGATATTGAAACAATTCGTAACATGCTTAGTCAATATTATGCAAAATATAATCAATATCCAACCCTTGTTACAACCGGCCAATCATTTGCTGTTAACGGCATTACCTATTTAACACAAGTCCCAACAAACCCAACACCACACACTGATAATGGCTGCGGTGATAGTGATTATAGATATTCTCAAACTAGTAGTGGCTTATCATACACATTAACTTTTTGTCTTGGATTTAAACAAGATGCCATTGCCGCCGGAACTAATAAAGCTATTCCCGAAGGTATTGTGGCTGTTCCTTCTTGGTCTTGCGGACAATCAATTACTGATCTTGATGGTTTTAGTTATACTACAGTACAAATCGGGACACAGTGTTGGATGTCTCAAGGTTTACGTAGCAAAAAAAAGCCTGATGGCACTTGTATTAATGGCGGCGGCACGACTTGTGCTAACGCCTCTAGTGCAGATAATGGTTTAGGTAGATCATGTTACTCTAATACTGAATCAAATTGCACAACCAATGGCGCTCTTTATACTTGGGATGGCGCTATGAACGGATCTACCACTGAAGGAGCTCAGGGAATTTGCCCGAGTGGTTGGCATATTCCAAGCGATACTGAACAAGATACGCTTGATCAATTTCTAAAAGACGCGGGACAAACTTGCAATGCGGCCCGCAACGGAGCCTATGATTGCTCGACAGCCGGTGCAAAATTAAAAACAGGCGGATCATCCGGCTTTAACAGTGTTATGGGTGGTTATCGGGAAGCAGTCGGTCAATCAACTTTTTCTACCGGTGGTGTAGCGGCGGCCTATTGGTCATCAACACAGTCAGGCACCTCGGCGTGGTATCGTTTTATTTTTTCAACTCCAACCGTTGATCGTTCAGCTAGTTCTAAAGCTTACGGTTTTTCCATTCGTTGTGTGAGATAACAACAGAATAAAAAAACAGGACGCACATTATGCGTCCAGTTTTTTTATTATTATAGCTTAGCGACCAACTTTTCTAAATCGTAAATCTTGCCTGCCTTATCCCATTTCTTTAAAGTCTTAATTGCGGTAGTACTTAAGGTCAATTTCATTAATCTGCCAGTTCTAGGATTTTTCACACTCTTAACCTGAAGGTTTGGTTTAAAGGTTCGCTTGGTACGACGATTGGAGTGGCTTTTGTTAAAGCCGCTTTGGGTTCGCTTACCGGTTAAATCACACGTTGTAGACATATCTGTAGAATTAAAAAGCCATACGCTTAGGTAGGCAATATGCTCAGTATGGAGCAAACTATAAGAGTTGTCAAGGCCTAGATCGCCTTAATTATGACTTGTTTGCCTTTAAATTCAATGGAATAGCTAAAAACCTTATCATAGGCAATCTCCCAAGTGACACATTCTTTTTCTGTTTTTTTCTCAACAATTTTTCTAAAAAGTCTGATTGAGTTACCATGTGCAGAAATCGCTACATTAACTTGGTTCTTTTTTATATATGTGGCCAAGTTGGTAACAAATTTCCCTACTCGCTTTTCAACATCGGCAAAACTTTCTCCTTTGGGAATACGTTCATTAAAACCGCGATGCCATTCATCATACTGTTTGGCTCCGAATTTTTTAACAATCGCTAAATGAGTTTGCCCTGCAAATTTTCCGTAGCTACGTTCAATCATTTTATCATCTTGAAATAATGTTTTACATTCACTATGACCAACCAAAGCAACTTTTAAAGTTTGCTTACTACGTGACAATGAAGTGTGAATTGCCGCTTGGATTTTTTTATTCTTTAACCTAATCCCCACAATCTTAGCGTCATCAAAACCAGATGGAGTTAATTTAGAATCACGCCAACCGGAAAAACGACTTTGGATATTATCAAAAGTCCGGCCGTGCCGAAATAGATAAATATAAAACTTATTAGCCATACTTATTGTTGAATGTAATTCTTAGTCCAATAATTAATTGAACGCATCGCTTTATAACCATTAGCTGGTTGACCCAAGAAATATCGTTTACCATCAGCTGGGTTAACATACCAAGCCGCTTTTGTGCCTTCAATCTGAATTAAAATTTTTCCTTTTTCAGAAGCGGCAAATTTTGTATCAATTGGTAATTTGGCATTTTTGTGCAACGGATCAAAGCCACTGAGTAATTCCGCTTTATCGCTAAAGCCGTCACCATCCGTATCAGCTTTGTTGGGATCAGTACCAAGCGACGCTTCAACTTCATCAGATAAACCGTCTTGGTCAGCATCAGGTCCCATATTTAAGTTGGCGTCAGCCAAAGGAATTCTATCTAAATTGGCATTGGAAACTCCGACGCCTAAGGTTAAAATCAAATTATAAATATTAGCGTCCGAAGAAGTAAGATCAATTTTACATTGTTGCAAATCTTTGACGGCGCCGGCCGAGGCTGTCACGTCGGTTTTATATTTATTGGTTTCTTGATCCAAGGCATCTTGAGCTTGTTTCAGGGAATCATTAACCTGCTGAATTTGCTGATCTTTAGCGGTTATAGCGGCTTGCGCTTGAGTTAAAGCTTGTTTGTTTTGAGTTACCGCTAACAACAACGTAGAATTATCATTATAAATTTTAACAATCAACCAAACACTGGCGCCAATAATCAAGACAATCAAGCCATAAAAAACATAACGTTGCCAATGGCGCTTTTTAATTTCATGAGCCACGGCTTCATGATGTTCAATTGGTGAGATTCCGGTCTGTGCCGGCATGGGATTTGCTGCAAACATAGAATTAGCTTGATTAGTTTGTGAGGACTGAGAAGAAGACACCGCCTGACCGCAATACGGACAGTTTGGCGTATTATTTAAAATTAATCGTTGACAATTTGGGCAGCGCATAGATACTAATAGTATACCAAACTATTTAGTGAACTTAAAGGAATTAACAACTTCATCTAATTCAGCTTGAATTTTTGTTTTATCAAATTCCGTAATTCCTTGATCCGGCGAATAGTTGCCGATATTGGTTGAGTGAATCAACTCTTCAGCCGCCATGCAGGTTTTATTTTTTAAGACTCTATAACTTGTTGTTTCATAAAAATTTCCTGCTCCAGCATCGTTACCTGTTAGTTTTGTAAACTGAGTTCCGTTAATTTCTTTGGTTTCCGGAACCGGCGAATCGCCAAGCAAACAACCGCTGACTTCGGCCGGTTCACTGGAAATCCCGACACTGACGGATGCTTCACCAAAATTTGTTTTTGGCATTAATTCTTTTGGTAGTTGTACTGTCACTAAACGTGAGCCAGGGCGAGAAGAGATATATGACCATGGTAAACGAGCATTATCGTCGTTGCTTAATAATTTAAAATCACTATTATAAGAAAAACTAAAATTGTTTTCCTTGTTGGTATATAGTTGCATATCGGCACCACTGCTCGGAACCGATGTTTGATTAGTCGCCGAATTTGTATCGTTAGAAACTTGGTTTTCAACTGGCGTTTGTGTTGGCGCTTGAACATTTTTCGTCCCAAATAAATACCACGCGCCATAACCAACGGCAAAGACGATAATAAGAGCAATAAGCGAAAGGATGAATTTTTTCATACAATTAATTTATTTAATTAAAACTGTGGCTAAGGCGCCAAGGTATAGTGTTATGTTAATTTTTGTTTAAAAGCTTTACCTACGGTTAAACCGACAATCGTGCCAAAAATAATGCCGGCGATAAATTCAGAAAACCAATGAATACTAATTGAAATACTTAAACCAACATACAGGGCGTACATAAAACCGCTGATATACAACAATTTTTCTTTGGGAAATAACACATAGACCGCGCTGGCCATGGCAAAAGCAATAGTTGTGTGTGACGATGGCCAACCCCAAAATATACCACCGCGCATAAAACCAAATTGAAAATTACGACTAATGTCACCGGCGACTTCTACACTGCGCGACGCTAAGACCGGCGGAATGCGTCCGGTTACTGATTTATAGACATCAGAAAGCAGTAAACCATACAAGGCAGCTTGTCCTAAAGCCCAGGCAATAATAATTGTTTTCTTTTCTTTTAAAATCGTGCCAATGAGTAATAAACCGAGCGGCACAAAAATCGGTAATAAGGCTCCGGCGATTACTGCCGGAAAAATTAATGAACGCAAAAAAGCGGATCGAGTAATACTGTAATAATACCAGTCAAAACCGGACAAGACAAAAATTGCTGTTAAAACCATAGCAATTAGTTGCCACACTATATTCTTTCCGTGAAAGATTGCTTTAACGGTGTCTTTAGTTTTATAAAATAACATTTTCATAATTAAAAATCATAACGTTTAAAAAACCAGCGCTTCATCGCTTCGGTAACAACTAAATAGACTACCGTGATTCCGGCAATCCATGCAATAATCGGCCACGGTAACGGTGCAAATTTAAAATAGTTACCAAACCGACTATAAGTTAAGAAAAATGCCACGGCGACCATGGCCAAAGCGGTAATGCCAAGAATTTTACTTGGCATACTTTGGAAAAAAGGAATTTTTTTGGTGCGAATAATATAGACCACTAGCATTTGCGTTGTCAGCGATTCTAAAAACCAACCAGTTTG
>CAYRGL010000038.1:0-5753 GCA_964423915.1 uncultured Gammaproteobacteria bacterium
AAGAATTAGAGGAACTACCCGGCGTCGGTCCGGCCACGGCCGCTGATATTCTCGCTTTTGCGTACAATCTTGCTGAACCGTTAATTGAAACAAATATCAGAAGCGTTTATATCCATTGTTTTTTTAATGATCAAAAAAATATTGACGATAAAGATATTATGCCGTTAATTATTAAAACCCTGGATAAGAAAAATCCAAGAGAATGGTATTACGGCCTAATGGATTATGGCGCGATGTTAAAAGCTACGCGAATCAACCCGAGTCGCCGTTCTAAACATTACACAAAACAATCTGCTTTTAGGGGATCAAATCGCGAATTACGCTCAAAAATTTTAAAATATTTACTTATCTATGGAGCACAAAATGTAAAAATTATGTGCGAAGCCCTAGAAGCAGAACCACATAGTATAGAAAAAAACCTTATGGCTATGAGCAAAGAAGGACTAATAAAAAAACAGAAAAATTATTATTCTATCCCTTAGCAAGAGCCAACACAAAAATAGTTTCGGCACCCGCAAGACGCAACACCTTGGCGCATTCGTTAATCGTCGCGCCGGTAGTAATAACATCATCAAATAAAATGAGCGTTTGCGGTACTTCGCCTACTACTTTATAACAACCCTGCATATTTGTTAGACGCTCTATTTCGCTCAATTTAGCTTGAGCTTTTTTATTTTTTATACGTTCAAGGCAATGTTGTATTTCTATATTTGTTTCCTTGGCTATCACGTTGGCTATTTCTTCAACTTGATTAAAACCTCGCCAACGCCGACGCTTAGCGCTCAACGGCACAGGAACAAGGCAAGCATGAATATTTTTTGTTTTTAAAAAACGAGCACCGAGTTTTCCTAAATCCTTAGTTAATTCTTTTACAAATTGATATTTACAGTTTTTAATTAACGTACCAATAATTTCATCGTCATAATCACTCATAATAAAAACAGCATCAAAAGCATATTTTATTTCACAGTTTCTACATAATTTTCCATTCTCTGTTTTTTCGCCACAACCAAAACAACCACCCCTCCATTGAGTAATTGGTTTTTGTTGGCAATCATTACAATAATAGCTACCTTCGTTGTCACAACCAAGACAGTGTTTTGGATATAAACTATCTAAAAAGCATTGCCAGAGTTTAGACGCAATGCTCCTTAACCCTCCTCTCATACATTAAAAATTATTTCCAGGTTGCAGAATCAACTTTCCACGTATTATTTACCTTTTTCAAACTAATAGCTAAATCTTGATCTTTGCTCGTTACTTTTCCGTCAACAGCTGTGGTTTGACGTTTAGTTTTTACCACGCCTGTGGCTGTTCCGGCCGTATCATCAAAAGCGCTAAAATTAACAATCGTGGCCTTTGTTACAATTGACTGATACGCCTGAGGCGTTGATAACTTTTTGCGTTCAGAAGCAATAAAAGCTTCGGTACGCGTTGCAAAGTCAGCGGTCATAAAAATCTCAGACTCTGTTAAATTACTAAAATCAGCTTGGCTTGAAGAAGTTCCGTAACGTTCAGCAAAATAGATGCCAAGTTGATTAGCGGCATCACGACTTTGCTCCTGTGTTGTCGCCGGAGTTGCCGTTTTCGTTGGTGTGATTGGCGTTGAAATCACCGGTTGAGCCGGCACGTTTTGCCCTGTTTGGTTGGTTGCGGTATTTTGATTCTGTTTATTAAAATTATAAAAGAAAATAAAATAGATTATTAAGGCGAGCAATACCAAGCCGCCGATAATAAGTGCTAAAGCTTTTTTATTCATAGGTTTAGAATTAATTGTTAAATGGGTTTGGGCGCTGCCAAATCAGCGGCTCGCTGTTTTTTAGCTTCTTCAATCTCCAGAAGCTGACGAGGGTCAGAGGTAATTAATTGATCTTCAACGTACGAGGCCACAACTTTAATCGCGGCGTGTTTATTACCAGCAAAGAAAATTCCTTCTCCAACACCGCATTCCAGTAACAAATATTTTTCGCTTTCCGTTAAAATAAAAGTTTTTTGTACGAGGTCAATCGACGCCGGAGATTGCTTAAGTAAAATTTGCAAAGAAGAGTTGGTCACAATAGCTTGTCCGTACGGTGAGCGCAAAAAGTCATTAACGTCTTGCGTAATTGTCGTGACACCAAGATAATATTTGCGGCAGCGTTTAACAAGTGCATAAATAAACTTAGCACTGTCTTCCTGCTGCATCATCCACCAGGCTTCATCAATAACTAAAATTCGTTTTCTAACCTGCGATCGAACCTCATTCCAAATATAATTAATAACTGTGTAAATCGCCATTGGTCGAAGTTCATCTTCAAGATCGCGTACTGAAAAACAAACTAATTGATTATCCATTTCTACATTAGTCGGAGAGTTAAACAAACCGGCAAACGTTCCTTCAGTAAATTTCTTTAAGCGCGTGGCTAGATTGGCTCCGCCTTCCATACCCTCAAGAATTTCTTCAAAGTCTTGCATAATTGGCGGCTCGGCCGTTGATAAATCAACATCCGGTGTGATGTCTTTACGAGCATAGGTTTCCAATAAAGCGCGATCAACAATTGAATCATCTTCATACGACAACTGACCAATCATTAAACGTACCAGACCCTTTAAGGTGATTACGGCACTGCGAATAATATCCTCAACTTTGGTTTGATCACCAACAGCTTTTGGCAAATCAAAAGGATTAATTTTACTCTGTGAAGCCAGCGAAATATTAATATAGGTTCCACCCACGGCTTCGGCTAAATGTTTGTATTCATATTCAGGGTCAATAACAATAATTTCCGTGCCCATCATTAAACTGCGCAAAATTTCGAGCTTAATCGCATAGCTTTTACCAGCACCAGAAGTCGCAAATACCACACTGTTAGCGTTTTGCAAACTAAAACGGTCAAACAAAATCAAAGAGTTATTGTGACGATTGATACCGTACAAAATTCCGTTATCCGACGTTAATTCACTGGAAACAAAGGGGAAAGAAGAAGCGACCGGTGATGAATTCATGTTAAAAGCAATATAGAGTTCATCATTATTCAAAGGTAACGTTGAATTAAAACCTTGTTCGGCTTGATAGTAGACTCGTTTGGAATACACTAATCGTGCACCAAACATATCTTCTACAACGTCTGACAAACGATCCAGTTCTTCAACACTGTCAGCGTAGAGCGTAACGTACAGAGCAAATTGAAAAAACTTTTCCGTTCCTTGGGTTAACGCATCGCGTAAATTTTCAATATCACGCAAAGCAGTTTCGCGTAACGGATCGCGCGGTGAACCCTTTTCGGCATCGCCGATAATTTGCGCCTCTAAGGCTCCAACTTTCTTTTTTAATTGTTTTAAAATAATCGCACTTTTAACCGGATAAAAATACATGGCAATATCAAAGGTCGAATTTAAGTTAATTACTGGCGCGAACCAACCGACGCTAATAAAACGAGGATATGAAACAACAAAAACCGTACGCAAAAATTTTCCGCCCAATTTAAGATAGTGCGGAGTGATCTCCATGCTTTCCGGCGCAATCAATTCATTAATGGATAATAAACCTCGGCGGAAGGTTTTTTCTTCGCCGACAATATCTTCCGCCGTTTTTGCTTCGGTATCAAAACGTTCAATTTGTTGTTTTGGTGCACTTAAAGCGCCATTAACATCAACGCTGTCGATTTCCGGTATTTCGGAATCGGTTTTTTTCTTTAAAAATAAATCAAGAATTTTTACCATATCAATTATCTTCAAGTCGTAATTTTTCTACCTCAACCAAATGTTCATTGGCGGCCGTCACTGGATTATAGGTGTTGTAATATAGCTCAATTAAACTTTGCGTATCTAACTCAATAGTATTTAAACCAATTGAACTTAAGCCGGAAATAACCGTATCAACTCTGCGTCCTAATTCTTTTCGCAAACGCATAAATTTCTCTTCTTTCATTTTAATCAATGAAGTTGGACTAAAAGTTTCAGTTAATCGGGAAACAAAGCCTTTCTTTTTGTCGGACAATGGATCATACGGCACAATGACGTAAAAACGCTTATTCATAATCTTACTCAAAGAAATCAATTCCGTAATATAACTAATGTACTCGGCAATCTGCATCTTTAATAATTCATTAGTTTGTTCTTTGGCTTTTTGCTTAAGTTGGTTCATGTAGCCTTCAATATTTAATTCGCGCGATTGAATAACTATTTGCAAAGGAAAACTAATGTTATTTAAAAAACTGACATAGGCAGAAATAATGGCATTTTGTTCATCTTCATTTTTCAAAGCAAAGTTGATACTGGACACCATAATAACAGACCGCAAATTGCCGTCTTTCATAATCACCGTATCCTGTCGGATGCCGGCAATATCAAGATATTTTAACGTTGATGGCCGGCTCGGACCGGCTTTCTTTTTCACCATATATTATGAAAAATCAGGAGGAAGATCTTTATGAAGTTGAATCACAACATCATCGGAACTTTCTCCCTGATATGACCCTTGAGTATCAACAATTAAAGAAAGTTCATTCAAACGACTGACACTATATTGCCGATTCGAAGCGACAACAAGAGGCGCTAAGGTGTTTGTATCAAACTCAAGTCCTACGTTTAGTGTACCATCTTTACGCCAAACGCGCAGCCCTGGTTTTTTTAGAGTTTGTACTAAATTTAAAACGAAAAAATGAAATGGCGCGCCGTTTATTTTAACAAACGCAAAGGTTGTGCCAATCGTAAATAAGAGTAGAGCCAATACAATAAATAAACTAAAATCAAATAATTTATAACAAACGGCAATGAGCAATGCGGTAACCAATTCAATAACAAATTGTCGAACCGTAATCGGTCCAAAAATTTTATCTTCCACATCAATAAATTGTGGCACGGTAAACTGCAACATAGCTAAAACTTAAGATCTTGATTAAGAGCAATGATCGCTGACAATTCATCATTCTTTAAAGAATCTGGATTGCGTTTTAATTCATCTCGTAAAATGTCAGTCACGGGCTTATTTTCGTCCAAAGCTCGACGGCAGAGTTGAATATAGAGATTACTCATTGGGCTTTCGTGCCACGCGACAATGCCTTCGATTTTTTTGCCATAATCTTCTTTACCTAGAAATTCCAATTTTTCCTTGATTCGCTCAATGGCTTTTACTGGATTTGGATTCAGCCGTCGAAATTGTTTCAGACTCATAAAACGCAACTCATCAACTGGACTGACGGTTTGCGGCGTATAACGAATATCATCAATACGAATACGTCCGGTGTCTGAAGTAGAAAAATTAACAATTGTTTTTGGTTTAACCGCTTCTGTTACTTTACGTAAACTAGTTTTATTTAATGGTTTACCGGAAATTGCTTCTTTGACGATTGTTCGGACGGGTGCTGAAATTTCTTTTTGCTGCACAACAACAGGTGTTGGCGGCGCTATTTCATGATCTGTATCCAATATTATTTCTTTTGGTTTTTCTTTTACTAAAGGTACAAGATTATTTTTAGCAATTTCCGAGGCTAAATTATATTCCTCTGGCGTGGCGATTTTTTTAAATGGTGAAGGTTTAGCGACTGTGTCTTCTGGTACAGGAATTTTTGTGGCTATGGGCGCCGTAGTGGTTTTCGTTAAAGCACTTAATTCAAGTGTTGCGCTACCAAGCGCTCGTTCCGCCGCATCACGACTTAAAGAAACTCCGCCTAGTTCAGCAGCTTTAGTTAACGCTTCTAAAGTCGAGCTTCTATCTCGCGTACCGCGTAAATATGTTTTGATTACTTGTCTAAATTTTCCGCCAACGAGCG
>CAYRGL010000039.1:0-5684 GCA_964423915.1 uncultured Gammaproteobacteria bacterium
AACCTAATAATCCAGTTATGTTGTAGGCTAAACCATAAATACCCGCGTTGTCAATATTGGTTAGATACCTGAGAATATATTTGTCGGTTTGGTTAAGTAAAGTCAGCACAATACTTGCTAACATTATTGGAAATGAATATTTTAACAATTCTTTCATCAGATTAATCTCTAGCCCAATTTTCAGATGCTTCATATAATATGGGGATAAAAGAATGAATATTACAGTCGCACCTATAAGCCTTGAAATGAAAACGCCCCCTAACTTATCAGCTACAGTTTGGAGTGAATATATTTGCAATATCAGACTTATAAAGGTCCCCAGAATTGAAAAAACAGTGTACATCTTTACCTTTTCTTCAATTCTTAACAAAAGAAAAACAATAAAACTTAGAGACTCAACTGTAGCAAGAAGAGAGGCGTAAATTATCAACTGAGAATAGGAAGTATTATCATAAATTAAGGACGAAACGTTGTTAAGAAAGATAAAAATAATCAAATTAAAAATGCAATTGATACAAAACAAACAAAGCGTGACCGAAAACAAAAATCTTTTTCTCCTGTAACTTTCTTCAATATCCAAATAGTATTTTATTACACCGGTCTCTAGACCAAAAAGAAATATTGCCAATAATATTTGGAACAAACTGTCAGTCAAAATATACACCCCATATTCCTTTAATGCGAAATGCAAGGTATACAATGGAAGCAGAACTATGCCGGTCATTTTTGAAGTGATCCTGCTTAACCCATATATAGCAGATTGCTTGATTGTATTCTTAATGTCCTTTAACAATAAACAAAAATATTGATTTTTGTATGTAAATTATATGGAAGAATTGTACTCACGAAAACTTCATATGATTATATTGAAAAATACAGTATAAAATGAATTATGATTTTAAAGGCTGTGATGGATACAAATCGATGCCTTGGAAATATAGAATCATCAAATAATAAATCAAGCAATGGGCTCTATCAGGATACAGGGTGCAATCTTTTGAAGTACGTCAGAAACCGACTAAAACCGACTCCCGTTTGCTATTGGTTAGATTATCCCTCTCGACAATCTACAACTTTCGATGATAATATAATCGTCTAGTAAAAGAAAGAGAGACCCAAGCAAGCGTACATTGCTTACTTGAATCCCCCCTAGTGATTTAACAACGTAAAACTAATAAATAATTACTAAAAAGTCAACTTAGCTTAGAACGTGTCTATTTCCGCATACCAATTGCCATAATCATCCTGCTTTATTTTGAAATCCCCAATCTTGTCAAAACTCCGGCGTTCAGTTTTAAGTAAAAAGTCAGCATCACAACTTCCCTTGACATGGCACTTCACAGGCCAGTATCGACCCTGATCGTTGTAATTTCCAATCTGCTGAACTTCTAATACATCAACCGAAGCGCTTTTCCCACCCATCAAACTACCGGACCAGGTGGCAGGCACTTCTTTTTTAAGACAGGCTTTAATAGAGTTGCCGATAATATCTTGAGAGGGTTGATTATTTTGTACTTTAGGACTCGGTTGTACTGTTTGTGTCGTTGTACCGAGTTTTGCTTCTAATGCCAGCACCCGTTTTTCCAGATCAGCCAGCCGTTCTTCAATGGTTTTGGTTTGTGCTACGAGCGAGCTTGTCAGTACAAGCATGAAAGCACAGACGATGATATGTAGTATTGTCCGTTTCATTTCTTAATGTATGTTATGTTTTAAAATAATGTTTAATCGTATTTTCAATAGTATTTCCTTAGAACCTTACCGTTACTCCGCCACTCGCATAAAAGGGCCAGCCGCCGGAAAGGGATAGTGAAAATGATTTTGAAAAGAAATAGTTAAAGCCTACTTGTCCGCCATAGCCGACTCCCGAGCTTTTAGCGGCGGAAACAGAACTATAGTCAGTTGGTTTTCTCGGATTCCAGTTTTCGGTGGCATTAATGAGAAAATAGCCCACCCCTGCTTTGAGATAGGGATCAAATTTCTCCCCGGGATTGAAATGATAGGAAACATTAGCAAGCAGTCCAATTAAGGAATAGGCATAATCTAAATTAGAGGTAGTGTAGCCGTGAGTCGTGTCATAGCTATAGAATGAGCCGCCAGATTCGCTCCACGACGTATAGGCCGCGTCCATGCCGATACCGAAATAATTCGATAGTGCATAGTCAAGGCTTAAGCCATAAGTAGCCGTACCCCAATCACCATAGCCGGCTTTTAAGCCGATATAGAACTTCTTTTCCTTAAAACCAAACTCGCCAATTTTCTTAGTAGTGTAATCACCATATAACAACCCATTGGTTTCTTCTTTGGTGAATTTTTCAATGTCCTCATATTTATATGCCATGACATTGCCGTCATGAGTTTTAATTTTAATTGATACATTAGGGATTTGTTCTATGATAACGCCGTGAATGACGCTGCCGTTCTTTAAATAAATGACATCTTCCATCTGTTGTGAATATACAATGAAGGTACAAGCGGTCATGAGTAAAACAACAATAAATATATTACAATTAAATTTCATTTTTACTCCTTAAGATTCGAAATTGATGTTGATTATTTGAGTTAGAGTGATAGTACATTTGAAATCAGAATTCCATTATAACTTTGCCTCCTTTCTTTAATATTAAAATATATGTATTGAGAAAATTGCTTAGACTTTTTCAAAAAGAACTTTTAAAAATAAGAATAATCTTTCACAAATACAACAATGAAGTGTGTAAATATATAGTAATTTATATAAATACAACTAATAGGCGGTTAATAGACTCATTCATTATTGATAATTTTGTATATGTCAAAAACTAAGGATAGGTCAATAGGCGGCTTAATTAAGCATTACCGGATATTAAAAGATTTAACGCAGGAAGAGTTAGCAGAGATGCTTAATCTATCTTATCAGCAGGTCCAAAAATATGAGTACAATAAGGTAATTCCGCCCCATGATAAGCTGGGACAACTCTCCAAAGTATTAGAGATCCCGATTGAACTGTTTTTTAGCGAAGGATTGCGGACTGATTTAATAGATAGGATAGAAACAGAAATAGCGAGGAATTTTGAACTTGTGAAACTTGTTAAGGAAAATCCTGAATTTCTTGAAATAATAAGATTGTATAGTAAAAACAAATCACATTTAAAACCAATAGAATTTGTGAGATTTTTGAAAGACTTGCTTAAAGTCCCCAAAGACAAAAAGGATTCCTACCTTAATATAATCAACAAAATTGCTTTGTTGATTTCATAAAAATTGTAACCCGGCACCTTTACAAATCTATTCACACTTGCTATAATAGTGACAAAAATACGTATGACATTCATCAATATCGTCATTGCCATTGGAATTCCGGCAATTGTTGCCGCATTGATTTATATAGGCAAAAAACTTCAAATTCTTGACGATCTGCAGAAAACTATAGGGAAAATGAAATTAAACCTTAAGGTTATTGGCGATTTTCTAACTCGTAATCATTCTGAGTTTAACCCCACTGAATTACAGGGTTATAGCCCATTACACCTCACTAAAGAAGGAAAGCGCTTTATCCATAACATAGGTTTTGAAGGCATTTTTAATAAACAAAAAATAGACTTCTTTGCTTGTATAGAAAACGAACATCCAAAGCTCAAGTATGATGTTGAAGCGGCGGCCATAAAATCCATTTATACTTTAAGTGATAAGGAATATATGGCCTTTCTTAAAGAGTATTTCTACAATAACCCAACTCGTAATTTAGGAAATACTGCCCCAACTTTTGGCGTATATATCAGAGATATGTATCTGGAGGAACATCCAGAAATAATTCAATAACAAAAAACAACCGCAGTGAGAAATAGCAGTTTAATATTCATGCAACTATTTTCATATCGCCTCCCCCTAAATCGCCAGCCCCACAAAAAAGTTGTGACGCTATTGTGTCATAGAGGCGTTGTATAATGATAGTTATTGATAAAGCATGAAAAGATATATTCGACTGTTTTGCTTTTAATGTTAGTCAATTTCCCAGATTTTACTTGGGTATTTTAATTATTTATTTATAGGTTCGATTCCCGTTACCCGCTCCATTTCAGAAAGCTGGATTATCGTCCAGTTTTTTGATTTTCCCTAAGGAATTTTGGAGTTTTAAGGGTAACAGAAAATCAAACTCACTATCTTTACCAAGAGTTTGTGACGCTATTGTTCCATCAATCTTTTGAGCAGGTTCTAACACAGCAATTGCGTCTTGAAGGACGGGTAGGTTTACATGCGAATACCGCATGGTCATTCTGATGTCAGAGTGTCCGAGCAATTCTTTTATGGAGAAGACAGACACGCCCTTTGCAGCCAAATGCGAAGCAAAGGAATGGCGTAAGACATGCCAATTAATAATTCTAAGCCTTGCTCTTGTGCATGCTTCATGAAGACTATCTCTACAATCGTTGTATCTTAGCGGATTGCCTTTTTTGTTATGAAAGACATAGAGTGGGGATTGTTCTATTGTATGCAACATTTGGATAACGCTCGGCGTAAGCGGTATAGTTCGTGATCTATTATTTTTAGGGCTGCCTTCAATGCCTCGCACCAAGTTTCTAGAAACGGTAAGCGTTTGATCTTTGAAGCTTATGTCTTCCCATTTTAGAGCTATAAGTTCGCCAAAGCGAAGCCCTGTGCGTACAGCCAGAAGAGTCATATCATGCCATATTCCTTTTGCGTGAACCAATAATGTTTCTGTTTCCGCTTCAGTCAGGTAATCATATTTTTGTGGAGGCACTTTCAAAAGCTTGATTCTCGGAATGGCTTTTAATATCTCAGCTTCAACAGCTGATTTCAGGCAACGGCTCAGGATAGATAAATAATTATTGACCGATTTTACTGATACCTTTCGTTCTGTTAGCAGATAGCTTTTATATTGTTCAACATGTGGGGTTGTAATGTCATCTACAAATCTCCTTCCAAAATATGGGACCAGATTTCCTTTAAGAGCATTTCGCTTATTCAAAAATTCTGATGGCTTATTGTTATTTCGGACATCAACATTGAGCCACTGCGTGGCGATTTCTTCAAAAGTATATCGTATTCCCGGTTTTGGTTCTTCCAATGGATGCCCGCGAGCCAGTTTTTGCCGTAACAGAATTTCATAGGCTTGCGCGCCTTTGTAGGAATTTTCCGGACTTCGCTTTCGGTAACGTTTACTGTTAAACGAAAAATCTATCCAGTATCTTTTGTCGCGTTTTAATACAGTCATAAGGTTTATACAACATGGTCAATCCGGTGAGATTCAAGATAAGCCAATACATCACTTTTGGAAAAGCGAAGCGAGCCACCGACTTTAAAGACAGGTATCTTTCGGGCATCAATCAGGCGGTAGACAGTTGTCAATGATACGTCCAATACCACGCTTAATTCTTTAGGCGACAGGAATGGCCTTTTTATTAGATTTTCAGGAATTGACCATGGTTTCATTAGGTTGTCAAGGACCGATTTAGGGGTAAGATCAAGCATGACCTTAACGACAAATCAAATCCTATCATTATTTGTAAAAGATTTCAAAAGCCTCCTTTTGTAGGCAAAAGAAGGCTTTAGTAGCGCTAAGCCATAACCGAATATAATCGGTTTTTAAGCATTTTTTGGTTGTCAAGTAATGACCGGGCAGGCAAATTAAGTTTGTCATCCCAGTAATCGTTGATCATTTTATCAATAAGCTCATCACGTTTAA
>CAYRGL010000040.1:0-5516 GCA_964423915.1 uncultured Gammaproteobacteria bacterium
GGATAAAAAAACTCTTGACGCATTAAGCGATCAGCAAATTCTTGATACGCTTAACGGTATGCTTAAATAAGTTTTATGAAGCGTAAAATATTTTCAAACATTTTTTCACTTCGTTTACTCGGTGTAGTTTTTGTTGCCTTATTTTTATTTGTCAGTTCAGCTTCAACAACACACGCGCAGTTAGCAACGGCTTCGACCGTTGTTGCTGATATTCCGGGTGCAGTAAAAAATGCTAAAGACACAATTTTACAATCGTTGGAAAAAGCGGCGCAGGTTAGTTTTTTATCTTCGTTACGCGCGGTAGTTAATCAAATCGCCTATGATACTGCTACCTATATTGGCTCTGGCGGCACTGGTCAAAAACCGTTATTTTATACTGAGCCATTTGATAAATGGCTGTTACAACAAGGTGATAAAGCGGCCGGTAATTTTATAGAATCCTTTGCTGCCGCACGACAACAGTCAGGCGACGGACAAGGAGGAGTCGTTGATACTATTTTTGCTTCTAAATTTAATATCTGCGCCCCTGACTTAAATGTTACGGCCAGAATTTCCTTAGGTTTGACTAATGAAGCTAATGCCGGCGCTGGTCTACAATCCGATTGTTCATTAAGCAAAATTTATAAAGATGTGCAGGGCCAGTATCAACAACTATATGGCAGTCCTGACGCTCGAGCGGCCTATTTAAAAAATTTAGCTTTATCTTCATTTAGCCCAGCCACTACTGATGTTGGAGCGGCTTTTACTATTTTTGGTGCCTATACCGACACTATTACCTCTAATCAAAACGCCAGTCAGTTGGTTCGTACTGAAGCGCAGGGTTGGATTAACCCAACCAGCACAATTTCTGGCAACAGTACGGCGCCGCCGGGTGATGCGCAAAGACGTTTATCAACAGCTGACACAATCGTTACTAATAATTTTGGCAAACAAACAGGTAATATTTTTGCTGACGCAGCTAACATTTTCTTAAATCAATTAGCTTTGTCAGCTTTTAATCGTTTAATTGCAAGTTTAGGTAAATCCTCCAGCAGCAGCTCTAACGTTGCTAACTTTAATGCTCAAGGAAATAACAGTGGTGGAGTTAATGAAATTCAACAACGGGCCAGTACTATTTTACAAGCGCAATTTAATGATCTAACTGATTATGATATTCTCGCGCAGCTTTCTTCATGTTCAAGCGAAACAAACCCGGGCCCAACCAATTGCGTTATCACACAGCAATTTTCACAAGCGATTAGCGGCAACATGACTGTCGGTCAAGCAATTGAACATAATTTACTTGATAAAAATAAGCGCATTGGTTTTGATCAACAAGGTAATGAAATGAGTTATCGTGATGGTTATCCGTATCGCTCTTTAATTATTTTGCGTAAATATAGAATTTTGCCAGTTGGTTGGGAAGTGGCAGCGCAATATATGAAAGATCATCCGCAAGAAACTAAAGATGTTACCCTAGGAGATTTAGTCGCCTGTTTTTCAAGTACAGATCAAACCTATCCTGGATATTCCCAAGCCTGGTGCCAGGGTTTAATTGATCCAAATTGGCCACTAAAAGTTCCAAAAATGTATTGCGGTATGCAAGGCTATGGTCCGGAAATCATGAGTGCGACTGTCACTCCATCAGATTCCGGTTATTGTGCTAAAACGGCGGATAATTGTAGCGGTTCAACGAGCGGTAACTGTGCTACAAATAACCAACCGTGCACAAGCACTGATCCAAGTAGCACAGAGTGCTCTAAGATAGATCCTACTTACCCAAAGTGTAACTTTACGGTTGGACGTGATGTTCAAGTTGTACGAAATAATTCATATTGTGCTGATGAACAATCGTGTATTAAAGAAAATAATAATGGTTCCTGTGCTTATTACGGATATTGTACTCAGGAAAAACGACGCTGGGTGTTTACTCAAGCGCAAGATAATAGTTGCGAGGCTCGTAACAATACCTGTGATTCCTTCCGTACTGACTCTGGTGCACAAGTATCTTATCTTGAAAATACTTTGAATTATCAAAGTTGTGGCGCCAACCAAGTTGGTTGCCGTCAGTATTCCATGACCGGTGTGTATGATGCAGTTTCCAATAAAGTAGCTTGGGATACACATGCGCAAAGTCAACATTACTACAATCAGAATATGACTAGTTGCGATCCAGCCTCTGAAGGTTGTCATCAGTTTGTTCGTACCGCAGATAATCTTGATACGAACTTAATTGCTGATGGCAGTTTTGAAAATTCTACCTGCATTAATAATTCAAATGGTACAAAATTACCAGATAAATTAAATCCATTTATTAATTCGGCTAATGCTCAAGTTAGTTTGGGTTGTACCATGACAACGTTTACTAATTCAGGCTACTTACCAAGCCCGAATGATCATTGGTATATTCATGTTTCCAACGGTACGGTTAAAGCTGGAATTTCTACAGATCAAGCTGATAATGGCACACAAAATAGTTTATTTGTTCAAGGACAAGGCGGATTATATTCAACTACCGGCGCCGGAGCGCAACTCTTACCAGCCGGTTTTAGCTTTGAAGCTGATCGTTTCTATACATTGTCTGCTTCAGTCTTTGTTACCACTGGTACCGCGCGTGTTGGTTTTGGCTTAGGCTCCAACGCTGGACAATTTGCTGAATCAAACACTACTGGCTCATGGCAGAACTTAGTCGTAACCTATTACGGGCCACAAACAAGTATCGCTGATAACATTTATATTGAAGGTACTGATCCAAGCACAACTTTTTATATTGATAGCGTTAAGTTAACTATTGGTAATGCCAACACAGCGTATAACGATTATCTTTCCAACAATGTTATTTATGAAAAGTTATTACCGCCGTATTTAGAAACAAGTTGCTATCAAGACCCAGGCACAGATTACACGCTTAAACCAAACGCGCCGACAATTTGTAATAACTTTGTTAGAAAATGTAATGCTGATGAAGTTGGTTGTAAGAAATATATTTCCAGCGTGAGCGGAATTGATGTGACGGCTAAAGCCAAACCAAAAGATTTTTGTCCAACAAGCTGTGTTGGTTATAACGTTTTTGTTCAGCAAGTCAATAACTTCAATGCCATGCAAAGTGCGTACTTTATTCCGAGCACCGCACGCTCATGCTCGGCGCAAGCGGTTGGATGTACAGCCTTTACTAATCTTGATAAGTTGGCAGCCGGCGGTGAAGCGGTTGAATATTATACTGACTTACGTACGTGCATTAAACCTGATGCTTTAAGTTGTGACCAGTTTTATTCTTGGGAAGGTTCAGATGACTCTGGTTATCAGCTAAGAGTTTTCTCCTTAAAGAAAAATGGCTCTGAACCAGCGAGTACTATAGACCCAGTGCAAGAAGCACAATTATGTAACGCTGATATTTTTAAAAAGACTCCAGCGGACCCAGGATATAATTTTGATTGTCGAGAATTTTACGCTCGCGATGGGACAGTATCATATCATTTGTATAGTAAGACCATTAGTTGTTCGGCTGATTGTCATCCGTACCGCCGAGAAGTAGCGAGCGCCGCCGAATGTACGAGTGGCGGAGGAGCTTGGGACGCGTCTCAGAGTCGTTGTCTCTATTACGCTATTCCAAGCGAGGGAACAACCTGCTCAGCCTCAGAAGTTGGCTGTCAGGAATATACCGGCAACATTGCCGGAAATGTGCGCGATATTTTAGTTAGCACGTTTGAAAATACTTCAAATCCGACTGATGGTTGGACAGGGGGAGCGCCGAGTAACACCGCGCTTAACTTAGGTGGGCATTCGTTACTCGGAAGTAGTTTATCTAATACTGTTGGCGATCAAGTATCGCGTGGTCTTTCGTATACCGTGAGTTTCTTAGCAAAAGCGCAAAGTGGTTCGACGACGTTAAATGGAATTGATTTTGTGAATCAAGATAATCAAACGGCAAATTTTGATACCTCGGGCGCAGCAGTAAATAATACTGATTGGAAATTATATACTTTTAATTTGGCAAATCTTGATCATGATGTAACCGCTGTTCCAGGTTCCGGAGGCAATAGTCCGGGCACAGGTATTGGCGAAAAATTGCAAATTAATTTTAGTTCTCCAGTATATATTGATAATATTCGTTTAACAGAAGTTCCAAATCGTTATTATCTTTTAAAGAATTCATGGCAAACGCCGGACGAATGTGATCAAGATATTAGTGGCGGCTTTTCACTCCACTATATGCTTGGCTGTAGTCAATATACTGATGCCGACAAAAATACAGTAAATATCCATAGCTTTAGTCAGCTTTGTCAGGACAGCGCCGCAGGTTGTGAGCAAATGATTGACACGCATAACTCAAACAGCGCGCAAAAGAAATTATATAATGACACCAATAATAATGGTGTGTGTGATCCTGGTGAAACGGGTTGTGTGGCGGTGGCTAATGATTCGATGGTTAATGTTGTGTATGACAAAACAAAGTTCTGCGATACGGCGCAAAAGGGTTGCTCGCGTTTAGGTCAAGCCTCAACGTATGATAATGCAACAATCTTTACTGATATATATAAGAAAGATGACCCGGAAACCTATGCTACTTCAATTTGTTCGTCGGATGCGGTTGGTTGTAGCCAATATACCGATAAGAACGGCGCCACAAATTATTTTAAAGATCCAGGTAATGAAGTGTGTGAATGGCGTTTGCCACAAGGAACAAGAGCGGGAAATTACGGTTGGTTTAAAAAACAAGTAGAACGTTGCGGTGGAACAGCTAATGGCACCTTATGTTCTGATAATTCGCAGTGTACTAATCAAAGTTGTACCTTGGTTACTACTGATGTTCCATGTGCTGTAAGTCCTAATAAAACATTAGGTACCGGCGGAATGGGCGGGCGAGCTTTTCAGCCAAATCAATTTGACGGTACAAATCAATGGGCTGGTGCTTGTGATGCTACGCAATCAAGTTGCAGTGAATATGTTGATCCAATCTCAAGCTTTAATCAAAATATCGTCCGTAATCCAAATTGTACTAAGGCGCCAACTCAAAGTATTTGCGATGATCCTTGGGTAGCTTGGGTAGATGGCGGATCGTCAGCGTATCAAATTGTTTCTCTTAGTTTGCATACAACGTATATCTTAAAAGGTGACCCAGCGGGTACTGCAGGCGATGATACTTACGTTGATACCTGTACAATTGATGGTGCTCGTTCTTCGACTGTACAATTGTATCAACTTGATCCGGTAGATAATAACTTTAAATTAAAAACGCCGTCCCGTACTGACGCTATTAGCGGTCATGGCAGCATTGAATTTTATGTCGCACCGGCGGCAAGTGAAGAATCAACAAGTTCAGCAGAAACAGTCAGCTGTCATATTGTTCGCAATAATCAAACGACTAATAAAACAGTTGATTTGCGTAAAGCTGACGTTGAATATCAATTAGGGGATAATGTTGATCGTACAACGCCAAATGGTGTAGCTAATACAGGTAAGGGCTATATTCTCTTTAATGAACGCGCCCAAGCCGGAACAAATAAAGCGGCACTTCTTTATAATGCTGACGAAAC
>CAYRGL010000041.1:0-5485 GCA_964423915.1 uncultured Gammaproteobacteria bacterium
GTTTATACGGTGCTCTACTAACTATTGGCCGAATTATTTTCTTTATTGGTTCGGCAATTCCCCTGGCTATGTTTCCAGTGATTGCTAATTTGAAAAAAGATACCAGTCTAAAAAAATTTAAAGTTTTTGTTCAGGCTATGGGTTTTAGTTTGATACTCACCGTGCCCATAGCTTCTTTTATTGCTTTCTTCCCTGAGTTAACCATTAGAATCATCGTCGGCGCAAAGTATCTATCGATGGCTTCTTATCTACCGCTGATGACAGTGGTTTTTTTCTTGGAAACAATTTTAATTGTTGTTGGCCAATATTTTCTGGCCCTGTCTCGTCGCCTTAGTTTAGTCTATCTTAGTTTTGGCGTCTTAGCAGAAATTATTTTTTTAATATATTTTCATCATACTATACCAGAAATTATTTTTACCTTGATTTTTATTTTTGGAATTCTTGATATTTTATTGTTTATTTTATTTATCAAGGATTATCAACAAGCCTCTTTGGCTTTACGCAATTAATTAACTGTATGCCTAAACAAATAAGCCACTCTACGTTTTGGTTAGAACTGGTAAAAAGTTTTAGGATTTTTTATCCCTATTTTTTTAGTTTTTATCTTCTGTCTCTTACCACCTCTTATTTTTCTAAATCTTTTGACTCCTTTTTCTATTGGCCAGCTTTTCATCTGATAGTCATAGTTTTTACTCTGTTTTTTCTTCTAAGTTTTTTATTTATTAAGAGCATCCCTACGGTTATTTTTCGTATTCCGAAAATTAATTTTCATAAAAAGATACTGGAGAAAATGAGCTGGGCTGATTGGTTTAAAGTATCCTTCATCGCTTTGGTTTTGCTAGGCAGTCTTTTCATTGGAATCGGTATTTTAAATTTTTTAGTTTTATTTTTTGGTCTAGTAGTTGTGACCTTTGCTGTGGACAACCGTTGGTCAACTGCTATGGCCCTGTTTTTTCTGCTGCTTTGTCCTGTTTTTCTTTTATTTAGCTGGGTGAGCTGGGCGGAAAATTCGGCAATTTTTGCTTATTATTTCTTAATTATTCATCTTTTAAGTCAATTACATAGAGCAATACGCGAAAAAAATAAAATTTAAAAATTTAATTGTATTATCTCAGCAAGGGGTATATACTTAAAGTAAAGGTCGAAGCGAGAAATGTGATAAAGAAAAAATTTAAAAACAGAGTATATCTGATAGCAAAAAGTACGTAATTTTGTTATCTATATCTCAAACGAAACAAATGAATTTTAAAGAAAAAAAATTATCTAAAATAATTTTCGGGGCACTAATTATCGGAGCTTTTACTTTAATTTTTGGACCGAATATTTATGCTCAGTTTACCCGTGTTGGCGGTGGTGTGTCTGGTTATGGTTATGACTATGGTTATGGGTATGGTTACGGTTATGGAATAATTAATGGTACTTATCGTATCAACGGTAATAACCTTTCAACCTATGACTATGGCTATGGCTATGGAACCTCGGCAACAATCTCACCAGCAGCTATTACCGGAGTAACTGCTCCAGTAGCAGGTGCCACGCCAGTAACAACAGTAACTGCTACGACCGCATATACTGCCACAGTGACTTGGAGTGGAAATCCAACGACTTTTGATGTGAGTTCAGTATATGTAGCAACAATTACTCTAACACCAAACGCAGGTTATACAGCGGCTGGCGTGACAGCTAATTTCTTCACAGTCTCTGGAGCAACAACTGTTACCAACCCGATCAACTCAGGCGTTGTTACTGCGACATTTCCAGTAACGTCTGGCGGTGGCAACGGCGGTGGTGGTAACGGCGGTGGTGGAGGGGGAACTACAACAACTTACTGCACCAGTGTAACTTACACTGATTGGCAGACAAGTTGCACTAACGGTCTGCAAACCCGTAGCGTATTTTCTCGAACACCAAGTTCTTGCACTCTAACGAGTGACCAGAACGCAATTACTCAACGTAGTTGTACGGTCAATGCTAATGGTGATGTGACTGTAATTAGTAACCCTGGCGAAGGTAGCGCGTTTGTAGCTCTAGAAAAATCACTTGTTACAAAAGTGAATTTGTCTTTGGCTAAACGTTTAGCTGGACGTATCTTATTGCAGGTTGAATCTCATGGTGAAGCTTGGTATGTCAATCCACTTGATGTACTTAAATATTTCTTAGGCCGACCGGCCGATGCGTTCGCAATTATGCGCAAGTTCGGTCTCGGCGTCAGCGAAAAAGATTATAATACCTTTACTAAGGGTACTGCTCCGGCAAGTCTTTCCGGCCGCATTCTCTTAAGAGTGCAAGCTCATGGTGAAGCTTATTATGTTAATCCGCTCGATCATAAGTTATATTCTATGGGCCGACCGGCCGATGCTTTCGCTTTGATGCGAAGATTTGGTCTCGGTATCAGCAATGCTGATTTACGTCAGATCGGTGTTGGTGAAATCAAATAGCTGATTAGCTAATTTGAAACCTAAAAGATTCTGCCTCATGAGAGGCAGAATCTTTTTTGTATGTTAAAATAAAAGGATGACTCCGCTAAGAGAACAAAAGCTAAAAAAAGTTTTAAGTCAACGCCAAGAAGGCATGCTTGTCTTAGAAGATATTCATGATCCTCATAACGCGGCCGCTATTTTTAGAACCTGCGACGCGTTTGGCATACAAAAAGTGTGTCTAATTTTTGAACAAGAAAAACGCTTTAACCCACGTCGCGCTGGCAGTTTAAGCTCTGCTTCAGCCAACAAATGGCTTGATTTTGAAATTTTTACTTCAACTAAACGCTGTCTCAATACCTTAAAACGACGAGGCTATCATATTATTGCCACAGCTTTAGACGAGAAAGCCAAGCCATTTAGAAAAGCAAAGTTTATTAAGCCTAAAACAGCGCTGTTATTTGGTAATGAGCATCGCGGGCTCTCGAAAGAGGCAATTAGATTAGCCCACGAAACTGTGTATATATCAATGAAGGGTCTTGTCCAGAGCTTGAATCTTTCAGTAACAGCAGCAATTTGTTTGGCGGAAATGGAGCGCCAAAGATCTAAAAAAATGGCTAAAAATAGATATTTATTGTCCAAAAACGAGCAAAAGACATTATGGAAGAAATGGAGTTCTTAACGCTGTTGACGTTTTCAATAATTCATGCTATACTTGAAACCATCAATTTAAACATGTATGGCAGGAGAATCAATTTTAGACAAAATCATGACCCAGAAGCAGGCCGAGAACATCGGTCGTCTTCATGTCGCTGACATTATTGAAACGCTGTTAGAACGCTTGAATGAACGCGAACGCGACATTTTAAAGCGTCGTTTTGGTTTGAATCAAGCCAAGAAAGCGACTTTGGAAGAAATCGGTCATAGCCATAATCTAACCCGAGAACGCGTACGTCAGATTGAGACCGGCAGCGTTTCTAAACTTAAGAAACTTGAGGATCTTTCCACGGTAATTGCTGATTTAAAATCATTAATCATTAATTTACTTGAAGATCACGGTGGATTAATGGATCGCGAATATCTTTTTGATATTTTACTGGCCTTGGCTTTGGACCAAACTCGTGCTAAGAGCGAAGATTATCCAATCTACCGTAACCATTTTAGTTTCTTGATTTCAAAAATCATGGATGCTGATATTGCCACGATTGATAATTCAGCGCAATTTAATCCGTCTTTTAAACTTCGTTTTCAAGATTTAGATCATCTTGAAGTTTTGGCCAAAGATTTATTGACCAAAGTTAAAACAACCAAACGTTTGTATGTTACGGAAGAGTTATTGAACCTAGCCACTGAACTGGATAGCTATAAGAAAAACCAATCAAAATTAAATTCAAAAAACAATTTTGAATTAACTGAAGCTTTACGCGGCATTGTTCCGGACACTGAATTAGAATTAGTCAACAAGAACAAAGCTTTGTACTCCGTTTTAAAGGCAGTCGCTGAACTTGAACAAAATAAATTTGGCAATTGGGGACACAGCGCTTCACGCGAAGTTAACCCAAAAACTATTAACGATAAAATTTACCTCGTCCTAAAGAATAATGGCAAGCCAATGCATTATGAAGATATCTCCAAGAAAATTAACGAGACAGGCTTTGATGGTAAGAAAGTTAATACAGCCACGGTTCATAACGAATTAATTCTTGATACTAAATACGTTTTAGTTGGTCGCGGTTTGTACGCTTTGAAAGAATGGGGTTATAGCAAAGGCACAGTCGCCGATGTTATTTCTGAAGTCATGAAAAAAGCGAAACATCCGATGACTAAAAAAGAAATTACTGATGAAGTAATGAAGCAACGTATGGTTAAGAAAACCACGATTGATTTGGCTTTGATGAATAAGAAGCGCTTTGAACGTCAAAGCGGTAATAAGTATATCTTGGTTAAATAATATTGATATTTAAAACCCCGCCGTTTAAAACGGCGGGGTTTTTGTTTTATGCCTGATTTCATGTTAAAATTAAAGCAATTATGAATCTAACCATAGACCTTTCCGGCCTTGAAGCATTATTATACCTACCGCCTGCGCAAGCGCTATGGCGTATTTTCTTTTGGTATTTTGGTTGGTTACCCATAGCTATTGTCATACTGATTGGTATTATTGATGTTTGGTTACATCATCGTTATCATCTTTGGGGAGCGAAACAAAAGTTCATGATGCTCGCCATTGATATTCCTCGTAATAATGCTCAATCGCCTCGCGCGGTAGAAAATTTATTTACGTATTTTGCCGGCGCGCACGGCTCAATTTCGTGGTGGGATAAATGGTATCGGGGAATTTATCAGTTAGCCTTTGGTTTAGAAATTGTTTCTATTGATGGTTTTATACAATTTTTAATTCACACGCCAGTCAACTTTAGAAATTTAGTGGAGACGGCTATTTATTCTCAGTATCCTGACGCGGAAATTTATGAGGTTGAAGATTATACGGCTACGGCGCCGAATAAATTTCCTGATGAAGAGTATGATATCTGGGGTGCGGAGTTTATTCAAACCGCCAATCCGGTTTTGCCGATTCGTACCTATCCGGAATTTGAACATAAAATGGGCGAGCCAGAAGTCCAGTGGAAAGATCCAATGGCTTCGTTAATGGATTTGATGAGCAGTTTACAGAAAGGTGAACAGCTGTGGTATCAAATCGTTTTAGTGCCGATTGATACAAGTTGGGCTAAGAAGAAAGATATTTTTATTTCAAAGATTTTAAAAGAAAAAATTCCTGGCACCAAAGCCAATACCTTTGTTGATCAAATTATTGAATGGATAGGGGATGTGAGTGAACAGATTTATTCGATTTGGGGCGATATTGAAGATAAGAAAAAAAGTGATGATCCGTTAAAAATGATGAATTTGAAACCGGGACAGAAAAAATTAGTTGAGGGTGCCGAGTTAAAAAGTGCCAAACTTGGTTTTGATGTGACGATTCGAGGTTTATATTTGGCGCGCAAAGAAGTTATGAATAAACCAAAAGCGGTGAGCGGTTTTGTTGGTTTTATAAAACAATTTAATAC
>CAYRGL010000042.1:0-5425 GCA_964423915.1 uncultured Gammaproteobacteria bacterium
TTGATACTAAAGTGGCGATTGCCGGACGTATGGTATCAAAACGCGTAGTCGGCAAAATTATTTTTGCTGTTGTCCAAGATGTCAGTGCTAGTATGCAAGTTATTTTTAAAAGTGATGATCTTGGAACCGATAACTTTAAATTGTTTGTAAAAATGATTGATTTAGGCGATTTTATTGAAGTAAGCGGCGCTCGATTTAAAACCGAGCGAGGAGAAGAATCAATTTTAGTTAAAGAATGGCAATTACTTAGCAAATCTATTCGACCAATGCCAGATAAGTTTCACGGTCTTAAAGACAAAGAAACACGTTTTAGAAAACGTTATCTTGATTTAATTACTGATCGAGAAGTTTTTGAACGTTTTAAAATGCGTTCCAAAATTGTTTCCTATGTCAGAGAATTTTTAAATGAAAGAGATTTTTTGGAAGTGGAAACGCCTGTTTTGCAAACCTTGTACGGCGGAACAAATGCTCGACCGTTTACCACGCATATCAATGCCTATGATATGGATATGTATTTGCGCGTCGCGCCGGAATTATATTTGAAGCGCTTAGTTGTTGGTGGTTATGAAAAAGTGTATGAAATCGGAAAAAACTTTCGTAATGAAGGTGCGGACCAAACGCATAATCCAGAATTTACCATGATTGAATGGTATGAAGCGTATGTTGATTATCAAACCGTAATGGACAATGCCGAAGCCATGTATAAATTTATTGCCAAAAAATTATTTGATAAAGAAGAGCTGCCGACAGATAATGGATGGTTAGATATTTCCAAAGCGTGGCCACGCATTACGATGATTGAAGCTTTGGAAAAATATGCGAAAATTAAAGTAGCTAAATTTGACGAAAAAGAATTAAAGAAATTATGTGTTGAATATGAAATTGAAAATAGGGGAAGCGCATCGCGTGGACAAATGATTATGGATCTTTTTGAAAAGTTAGTAACAGAAAAATTAATTTCTCCTACGTGGATTATTGATTATCCAAAAGAAGTTTCGCCGTTGTCACGAACACACCGAGATAATCCTGATTTAGTGGAGCGTTTTGAGTGCTACGTGAATGGCAAAGAAATTGGCGACGGTTGGTCAGAGATTATTGATCCTCGCGTACAGCGTGCACGTTTTGAAAATGAACAAGCGTCAATGCGCGCTGGCAATGAAGAATCCCATCCCATGGACGAAGATTTTTTAGAAGCTTTGGAATATGCGTTGCCGCCTTTAGGCGGAATTGGCATTGGTATTGATCGATTAGTTATGCTGTATACTAATCAATCTTCAATTAGAGAAGTGATGTTTTTTCCGATAATGAGAGAAGAATAAAAACCTTGACATTAATACATTAAAATCAGTCTAATAAAGACTGATTTTTTTGATATCCAGGGCTTGATTATGGTATACTATAGCTATATATTTATGGCTTTTGCCCAGACTACTGATTTTGCATTTAAACCGACACTTTCTGGCGCCGGCGAGGAAGCACAGGCTTCTTCAATGTTGCGTCAGCGCAGTCGTTTTCAGCCTGATGTGTTAAAAACGCCCGGCACCCTAGATACTCCCTTGCCGCAGCCTAATAAAAATAGAAGTTTTAGCAGTGTTTTGCGACAAGCTCGTGCTTTAAAAAGCGGAGAAGAAAGTTCGGCTCTTTCTAATGAAGCCAAGCAAGTTGCATCGCAGGCGATTAGTGGCACGACTAGCGAACTATTGCAGCAAGCGTGGTATAACGCCGTAGAAACTTTTGGAGCGACACTTTTATATTTAAATATTCATGTTTTTTGCCGTTGGGTTTTTGGTGAAGAGTATTTTTGTAAACTTGGTCATGAATGGATTGGAGGAAAAAAGGGAGCAAAAACTTCAAAGTCATCCGCATCAATTTTAGGTTTGCCGCTTGATGGTTTGGGACTCTTAGAAACTGCCGTTTTAGTAATTGTTGATGCGTTATTTTTATTTATAGTTTTAATTCAAGTTGCTTTCATTGTTTTGATCGCGTATATGGTTGCACATCCGCTGCAAGCTTTATGGTCTGCTGGCTTTGGAGGATTATGGGATTCGGTTAAAGCGGCGTGGAATTTGATAGTCATTTAAGTTCATGAAAACTTTTTTCAAAAAACAATTTGCCGTGTTTGCACTCTTAGCTACGCTTTGCGTAGGTGGAATTATTTTTGCTACTCCAATTTCTGTGCATGCACAAGTAACCGGAACAACAACACCAAATGTTACAACTACTACTCCACCTCAAACCAATTCAAATACTACTTCATCACCAAAAAATGTCGTAACGCAAATTGTCGGTTGGATTACCGTGGCTTTAGTGTGGACTTTGGGACAGATTTTGGTGGTCTTAATGTATTTACTGTTGTGGGTCGCTTCATATAACGATTTTATTAATTCTCCGGCAGTGACGGCCGGATGGGGAATTTTACGAGACATATGTAACATGTTTTTTGTTTTGATATTACTGGTTATTGCTTTTGCCACTATTTTAAATCGCGAAAATTACGCGATGAAAAAGTTATTGCCGAAATTTATTATCGCGGCAATTTTAATTAATTTTTCCCGCTTGATCTGCGGCGTCGTTATCGATTTTGCGCAAGTAGTGATGTTAACGTTTGTTAACGGTTTTCGAGATATTGGTGGCGGTAACTTAGCTAACATGCTCGGCATTAGTAGTTACTTATCAATGAATGCCAATTCTACCGGCGATGTTACGACACTGACGATTGTCGGAACATATATTTTAGCTTTAATTTATTCAATCGTTGCTACGGCAGTAGTAGCGATTATTTTATTTGTTTTGGTTATTCGCATGGTGATGATTTGGATTTATGTCGTACTGTCACCAATGCCGTATTTATTATCAGTGTTACCAGCGACAGAAAAATATGCGAGCAAGTGGTGGGAAGAATTTTCTAAAAATGTTGTCTCTGGACCAATTCTTGCTTTCTTTATTTGGCTTTCCTTTGCGAGCGTTCAGCCAAACTCAACCGGTGCTTCGTTAATTAACGGAGCAACAGCGCCAAACGCTGGAACTAACGAAGCGCAAAAATTACAGCAGTTTCAAAATAGCGGTGCGCCGGAGGCAGGAATTTCACAATCTGGTAGCGCAGATAGCATGCTTAAATTTATTATTTCCATAGGTTTATTAATGGGCGGTTTGATGATAACGAAAGAGTTGGGCGGCGCCGTTGGTTCGGTTGCTGGATCTGGCTTTGATAAAATTCGCGGCGCGGCCAAAGGCGTTCGTAATTTAGCGACACGTCCGGTACGCGAACGCTGGCAAGCGTTTCAAGGTCAAAGAGATGCGGCAAGAAAAGAAAAAATTCAAGGCTTTGGCGAGAGAATGTACGGTCGTTTTGCTACTACTAAAGCTGCTATTAAAACAGCGCCTCGAGCCTTAGCACAATCAGCTGCTCTTGGACTTAAGGGATCTTTGTCTCAACCTATTCAACAGATGCTTAATGATGCTGGATCAGAGGTTAGAGGAGCACGAAATATTCTTACGTTTAAAAACTGGCGACAAAATAGACAAAATCGTAATAAGGTTAAACAAAATCGCGTTGATGCCTATACGGCCGGTATGTATAAAGATGCGACTGGAAAATATGACGAAGTTAAAGATGTTCACGGTATGCAAGTATATGCTCGCAAAGCTAAAGATGCCAAGGGAAATGACATGAAGGATCTAAATGGAGAGCAAGTGTATGAATATGCCAAGGATCAAAATGGCAATCACGTCGAGAAAATGTCGGAACGAGAATATAAAGTTGCCAATACTTGGAATAAGGCCATGTATAATGCCAAAGGTTATCGTAATCAAAAGGAAGAAAAAGAAGTTAATGACGAGCAAAAGAAAATGGCTGATGCCGGACTTTCGGCTGGTGAATTACTGGCGATGTTAAACGATACAAAAACTTCAGAGAAGCAAAAGTTAGCTGCAGCTTTAACCTTGGCGATTAAACAAGGTTTTAAAGAACATGGTCAAGTGGTTACAGCGGAAAAATCTCTTGGTTTATCAAACAATGGACTTCTAACCAAGAAGTTTAGCGATGATGTTGATAAGAAACAAGCCTATATTCATTATGATATGGATACTGATTCAGGCCGCAAGATGTTTGAGCGACGTTTAACTGATAAAAAATTGGATGTACAAGAAGCAGGAGCCTATAAGAATGCCAATGTTATTAAAGCTTATGATAACGCCCTTACGGAAAAAGAATTTGTCAGACAAATGCAAACGGTTAGTGCTACTTCAAAAGAATCTGATGATAACTTGAAAATTGGTCATAAAGCTTATCTTGATAAACAAGCACCTGACAGAAATGACGATGGTGATCTTGTAAAAGTTCGCGTGGCGGTTAAAAATATTACCGGCGACTTGCACGATGTTGTGCGAGGTAACGATGGTGCCGGACTTAAATCAGATGATATTTCTGGTGCCTTAAAAGCAATGTTTGATAAAATGTCTATTAGCGAAATTGCCAAACTTAATTATAAAACCTTTGATTTTTCAGCCAATGATGTGACTAAAACAGACGGACAGCAGATTGCGTATCAGGATTCTATTAAGAGCGCTCTTGAGGGACTTGGTGAAGAGAAAGTAAACAAAATTATAATTAATGCCAGTGGTGAACGCAAAACACAGCGTATGATTGAACAACTTAAACCTCAGCTTGATTTTACGAAAACCGGAGCCGAAGCTAAAGATTCGATTGCCAATAGTCGACAACGAGTTAAGTCAGATTATTCAGGAGGCAGAGGAGTAGGTTTTACTCCAAATCAAAAAGATGAGACGAATAATGTGACCACACCAGCAACAGCAAGTACCAAAACAACAGACGATGAAGACGAAGAAGATAACACACAAATTTAGAATGAAATAGTATGGTAGACCAACAAGTAAAAACAAGTACAATTCCACAAGCTATCCAAGACATTTGGCTGGCTGATTATCAGCGTGCTTTGACATATAACATAAGAAAAAAATACGGTTTATCGTTTGATGATCGATCGGCGATAGAACAAACTATTGATGCATTATTTAAAGGTGATTTAAAAGTTGCTGATTTAGCAAATAATTTAAAAACGCAAAAAATTGGCACCACGCAAAATACGCAAGCTATTATTCGAGATATTATTGGTTATTGCTTATTGCCAGCCAAAGATTATTTTAGACAGCAAGGTCAAGATTTGGAAAAAATATTAACCGAGAGTGGAGGAGTTGATAAAGTCTATACTGATAATATTAGTGTCATGAATAAAGCAATCGCCGAGGAACAAGCTGGAACTTATGATCATGATAAGTATGTTCTTGATGATACTAAGAAAGTTTTGCCAGTGGTGAACGAAAAGCCAGAAACAATAGAAGGAAATGATAGTGATGATTTAAGTACTGAAGACATAAAAGTAGGTTTAATAAATTTTTTTGATGA
>CAYRGL010000043.1:0-5303 GCA_964423915.1 uncultured Gammaproteobacteria bacterium
GTAAGACGCGCACCAAATTCAGAACCGCTACCAAGTAAATTAAGATATTGTCCAGCATGTTCCGGACCAACAATAATTAAAATTTCTTTGATGCCGGCTTTAAGCAACGTGTTAAGCGGATAATAGACCATTGGTCGATTATAAATCGGCAACAAACCTTTACTCGTAACTTTAGTGCACGGACGAAGACGCGTCGCGCGTCCACCAGATAGAATTATTCCTTTCATATAAATTTTTCTTGTGTACAATAATCTTGTACAGCTTCTTGCCAGCTTCGTAATACTGGTCGCTTGGTATTTAGTAACAATGAATGTTTCGGTCGAGCCGCCGGTCGCGGGAAACTTTCTGAATTTACTGCTTCGAGAATAATGTCTTTATGTAACGTTTTGAAAAAATATTCAGCCGCGCCATACCAACTTGTTTCTCCACTGTTGATTAAGTGATAAATTCCAAACGCTTGTTCTTCTTCTAATAATTTCATAATTGCCGCTGCTAAGTCTCGAGTATACGTAAATGATCCAATTTCATCAGTAACAACTTTGAGTGATGAATTTTTTTTTGACAACCGAAACATTAATTCAAAAAAACTAGGTTTAGCGCCAACACTTGTTCCTTTTGGCCCAAATAATTTTGAAGTACGAATTAAATACCATTGTAATCCTTTACCAGAGGCGGAAATTAATTCTTTTTCGCCATCAAGTTTTGTCTGACCGTAGATATTAAGCGGATCAGGCTGCGCTTCTTCAGTATATCCTTGAGCATCGTCTCCTTTAAAAACATAATCTGAGGATAAGTGAACAAGTGTGGCTTTGGCTTCAATTGCCACCAGCGCTAAGCTGCGAACCAAATCAACATTTAACGTTTTAGCCATGTTTCTGCTTTCTTCGCTTGTTTCGCAACCATCAACATCATTAAAAGCCACAGTATTAATAATCACTTGGGGCGCCAGCTCAAGAATTTTTTTTGACAGTAAAGCTTGATCTCGAGCATCAATTTCTGCCTTGTCCCAGCCAATAATCTTAATTTCTTCTTTATTGGCGGCATATTCACTTATTGCCGTACCTAAATTACCGGCAGAACCCAAAACAAGAATAGTCATATATTAGCCTAATAGTAGACCTATATATTCCTTTATTTCCTTCTGTTCGTCAAGAGTGTTATCAGCGTCAATAATAAGATAGTCAGCAAAATAATTCGCTGGAACATTTTTAACGTAATGCAGATCTTTGAGATTTTTCAAACGTCTTGGATGAAGAAAAATAATATGTTGCCACCACGCTGACGGAAAAGGCGAAATGCGCGTAACTTTTAAACTATGGTGATCAAGCGTATGAACTGAACTTTGATATTTTTTCTTATGACGTAAACGGTCAAATTCTAACGTGCCTAAATTCAAACAAACACCAGTAATAGTCGCTCGAGTCAAGGCTTCATCGGTAAATAAGGCTGAATGCGAAACGGCGCTCGGATTTTCAAAAATAATGTGCTCTTTATATTTTTGCAAAGTGACCGCAAAAGTAAAATAACGTGGTTCTGAAAGAAATACGAAAAATTGTGACGCGTGTCGACTGAGTAAATAATCAAATTCCCAAGTTTCCATATCAACGGCAGCAATAACTACCGGAAAACTAAGGTTGGCGATTGATTCAAATTCGCGAAACATTTCGCGACGTTCGTCAGCAGCAATCTTACTTAAATCAAGAGCCAAATTTTTTTCCTCCATTTTTTTAAGATACTCAGTACCCTCTCGCCAAGAAATGTGGTTGCTATTTCCTAGTGTGCATAAAATTATTTTTTTATTTTTATCTTGTATCATATTTGATTTTCTAAGGGTTTCCACCACGCTTCATTCTTCTCATACCAGGTAACAGTTTCCTTCAAGCCTTCACTAAAAGATTTTTCCGCTTTCCAACCTAACTCTCGCTCTGCCAAACTTGAATCTATAGCATAACGAAAATCATGTCCCAACCTATCATCAACAAATTCAATGAGTGTTTCATCTAATTTTAATATTTTCAATAACTGTTTGGCAATCTCCAGATTGGAAATCTCATTATTTCCGCCCAGACAATACGTTCCGCCGATTTTCCCCTTGGCAATAATTTGAATAATGCCGTTAACATGATCGCCAACATAGATCCAATCACGAATGTTTGCGCCTTTACCATAGAGCGGCAATTTTTTTCCGGCTTTGGCTCGCAAAATAAAACGCGGAATTAATTTTTCAGGGAACTGAAATGATCCATAATTATTAGAGCAATTGGAAATAGTGATCGGCAAAGCATGCGTATGATAATAAGCGCGGACTAAGTGATCACTGGACGCTTTGGAGGCGCTATACGGACTGCGCGGATCATAAGCCGTTGCTTCATTAAATTTAGCATCGTGGGGACCGAGCGAACCAAAAACTTCATCTGTGGAAATATGATGAAAGCGCGGCGGATGTGCTAAACGACGAGCCGCTTCCAGTAACACTCGTGTTCCTTCAACATTGGTAGAAAAAAATTCTCGGCTTGATTCTATAGAACGATCAACATGTGATTCGGCGGCAAAATGCACTACTAAATCAACATTATGCATTGTTTCACCCACTAATTTCTCATCACAAATTGAACCATGAACAAATTGATAATTTGGCTGTGTTGAAAAATCTGCTGTAGTTTCCAGTCTGCCAGCGTAGGTCAAAGCATCAAGGTTAATAATCTTGTCATCGGGATGAATCGCTAACCATTGTCTAATAAAATGTGAGCCAATAAAACCGGCACCACCAGTAACAAGAATTTTCATACTTAGCTAATTGCTTCTCTAATGTTTGCTGCGTATTGTCCGGCTACTCCTTCGTCATACGCCGTTTGCGGCCAACGACCCAAGCCGTCTCCTTCAGCACGCGGTACAACATGAAAATGAACATGAGGAATATGCTGATTAGCCGCATCTTTATTATCAAGAAAAATACTATAACCTTTAACATTTAAACCTTTAAGCATAGCTTCACCAATCTTTTGTACCGCGACTAATAATCCTCCCAATTCTTCCTTAGTTAAATCTTCAAGTGTCGCCACCTGACGTTTTGGTGCAACGATAGTGTGCCCGAGTTGAATCGGCAAAACATCAAGAAAAGCAATAAAGGTATCATCTTGCCAAATAATTTCTGCTGGCACTTCTCCATTAGCTATTTGTGAAAAAATTGTTTTTTCCATATTTATATTTTATAAGGTGAATTAGGATCTTTTTCCCAACGTATTTCATCAATCTCTTCTTGTTTGCCTTTACCTTTATATAAAGTGTCGGGCAAGTTAATTGAATAAGCTGGAGTGTCACTGACGCATTTATAACCATGAACAACACCGGGCGGAACAATAACTAAGGTTGGATTTTGTTGTCCGACAGTGATGACTTGATGATCACCTTCAGTGGCGCTGCCGCTACGACGATCCCACAAATGCAGCTCAAATGTTCCCGGACCCAAAAAGACAAAACAATCGGATTGAAGTTTATGTTCATGCGGTCCGCGAATAACGCCGGGTTTTGTTAAACTGACGTAGGACATCGCTGGCACAAATTTAAACTCGTCATTACGAAAAATCTCGACCAACCAGCCGCGATCGTCCTCAAAACGTTCAAGCTTTTTAATAATTACACCTTCCATCTATTATATTTTAGTTTATTTTAAAAACACTATCAGTATAGCATTTACAACCAGTGCTATCAACCAGTAATTTAGGTTAAAAAGACTAAAAACTGAACCGGGAAAGACGAGCTCACATACCACAAAAATAACAAAACCAAGACTTAAAAATAAATTAATTTCTAATAATAACCATTTGGGTATCTTCATAAAAGAGGTCCAAAAAATTGTACGGAAATATTTTTGATAATAATTGATTTAGTTTGTGTTTTTAAACTTGGATCAGAAATCATAAATGAATATTTTCCTCTAATTCGCTCAGCTTGGCTTAGATCGAATTCTAAAACTGTTTGTAAAGAATTTTCTTTAACTTGTTTAAAGTCATAGACCCATTGCGCTTTGTTGTGTGCGACACCAACACTAAAAGCCGGCGTTGGTGACATAAAATTAATTGTCACAATGGCTTTTTGAAACGGCCGTGTCACATAGGTCGTAAAATACACCGGCTCATCAATAATTTTTCGATTATCTGTTACTCGTTCAATGGGCAACAAGGGGTCAAAATAATAGCTTGATTTTGAAAAATCGGTCGCATATGTCACTTTGCCCGACGGCACCAAAGTATGCACCAAAAGCCATACTATTAGTATGGCCAAAAGACTGACCCAAAGAATTCTAAACTGTTTTTGACTCATGGTTACATCATAGCAATAAACTAATAACAAAAGAAATAAGTTGATTTTATTGAATAAAATTGCTAGTATACTAGCTATGAACAAAACAATTCTCATTTGTGATTTAAAAGACCATGTCGGGCAAGCCATCACCTTGCGTGGCTGGGTTTATAATTTCCGCAGCTCAGGAAAAATCGCTTTTTGGCAAATTCGCGATGGTTCTGGTTTTTGTCAGGCCATTTTATCGCCTGACGAGCTAACAAAAGAAATGTGGGCAGAATCCACTAAAGTCAGTATTGAAACTTCTGTAGAAATTACGGGCATGGTGACCAAACATCCCAAAAAAGAAGAATACGAAATCCAAGTTGTTAGTTTTGCTTTTTACCAAATTGCCGATGAATATCCGATTGGTAAAAAAGATCATGGCATTGATTTTTTGTTAGATAATCGGCATTTATGGCTTCGTTCACCGCGTCAATGGGCTATTCAAAGAGTACGCGATACTTTGATTCACGCCTGTTATGATTTCATGAGGAATAATCATTTTACCAAAATCGATTCCCCAATTATTACGGCCAACGCCGGAGAAAATACGACAGATTTATTTAAAGTAAAATATTTTGACCAAACAGTCTATCTTTCGCAAACCGGACAATTATATCTTGAAGCGGCGATTGCCGCGCATGGCCGAGTCTTTGATTTTGGTCCGACTTTTCGCGCCGAAAAATCTAAAACTCGTCGTCACTTAACTGAATTTTGGATGATGGATGCCGAAATGGCTTTTGCGGATTTGGATGATAACCTCGACACGCAAGAAAAATTAATTAGATTCATGGTCAACGCCGTCTTAGAAAAAAACCAAGCCGAATTAGAAATTTTAGAACGTGATACAAAAGTTTTAAAAAACATTAACTTACCCTTTTATAGAATTACGCATGAAGAAGCCGTTACAAAATTAAAAAAACTTGGTTCTGATATAAAAGAAAGAGATGATTTGGGCG
>CAYRGL010000044.1:0-3180 GCA_964423915.1 uncultured Gammaproteobacteria bacterium
TCCGGCTTTAATATCTCTACTAACTTTTGCCGGTTTATAAAAACTAAGACAGACATCAGATTTAAATTTTGAAAAAGTTCGTAATGACGGTCCAGTTTCAAAACTTAAAGCAGAAGCCTTTAAGGTTTGCTTGGAAATATTTTTAAAACGAATTGTTTGCGTTACACTTTGACCCTGCACTACCTGAATATAATAGGTATCTTTTTCCGGACTAATTATTGTATCAGTGGTTGCCGCTTCAGCTTGCGGAATAAAATATTTAACTAAAGCGCCCGCTTCAATTAAAACTTTTCCCTGCAAAAGATTATCGCTTTGGTGATTAAAAGAATGATAGGCGATTCGTAAACCAGTGGCAGAAAGTGCGACAATAAAAAAAGCAATGGCCAGATTAATTCCGAGCCCAGTCCAACTGAGCTCCTGTTCCATTGCTTTCTTTGTTACTTGTTTGTACGAGAGTTTCCATCCCGTATGCGCAAGCTTATTTTTTTTGTTAAACATTTTTGTTTTTATTTTGCTTTACTTATCAATAATAGCATAAAAAACCACTAAAGTCAATGGTTTTGTATACAATTTGTGTACAGTTTTTATTTTTGTCCGCTCGTGCAAATCGCAATTGCTAATCCATCCGCGGCATCATCAGGCTTGGGAATTTCTTTTAAATGCAAAATCATTTTTACCATTTTTTGTACTTGCGCTTTTCCCGCGGCGCCATAACACGACACCGCTTGCTTTACTTGATTTGGCGTAAATTCAATCACTGGTAATTTTGCTTCTTCAATCGCCAGAAGAACAACGCCGCGCGCTTGACCGACCAACAACGCACTTGTCACATTTCGAGAAAAAAATAGTTTTTCAATACCAACAATGTCTGGCTTATGTTCTTTAAGTATGTCTGTAACTTTTTTATAAATTGTTTCAAGACGTTTTGAGGTATCTGTTTTGGCTGGTGTTTTTATTGAACCATAATCTAAACACACAAGTTTTCCGCCCTGATCTTCAATAACGCCGTAACCAGTATCAGCCAAGCCCGGGTCAAATCCGATAATGATTCTTTTGTTCATATTATTAGACCTCATCCCTAGCCCTTCTCCATCTTTGATGGAGAAGGGAAATTAAAAACCTCTTTTAACCCTCTCCGCCAAAGGCGGAGAGGGTGGTTTCACAAAGTGAAACCGGGTGAGGTCATTATTCAATATTTGAAAAATAATCGCTAACGTCTTCGTCTTCTTCTAAAGCATCAACAAAAGTTTCTACTTTAGATTTATCCGCGTCACTAAGTTCCAATTTTTCCTTAGCGACATATTCAATATCCGCTGATTCAGTAGAAAGTTTTTTTGACTCAAGCCAGTGTTTTGTTTTCATTAAATCTTCGGTTTTAGTAAAAATAATGACGCCTTCTTCTTCATGCTTCATATCATCGGCGCCATTATCAATGGCTTCCAGCATAAAGTCATCCCATTCTAATTTACAGGCTTTCCAATGTTCTTCACTAATAAGTATCACGCCTTTTTGTTCAAAATTCCAAATCACTGCGCCCATGTTGCCACCATACTTACTAAAGATATGACGAATGTTTGAGGCGGCGCGATTGCGGCTATCAGTCACAACTTTAATAACAAACTGACTTTGGGCCGGGCCAAAACCTTCATAGAGTAATTCTTCAAGTTGCGCTCCGCCGTCTCCGCCGCCGCCGCGCTTTATGGCGCGTTCAACATTATCTTTAGGCATATTTACAGCGCGTCCGCGTTCAATGGCTTGCGCCAAGGCGAAATTCATTGTCGGGTCAGCGCCTTTACGTGCCGCAATGCTGATCTGATTGGCGATCTTGGTAAAAGCCGCGCCGCGTTTAGCGTCGACGACTGCTTTGGCTCGTTTAGTTGTCGCCCATTTAGAGTGTCCTGACATAGGTTTATATTACAAACCTAGTATGCCACTAGACTATATAAAAATCAAATAAAAAATGAGCCTATCGTGATGATAGGCTCATGGAGAAAACAGAAAACCGTTCATAGCATCAATTCATTAGCACAAATTGGCTTGCATCGACTAATCGTAGCGATTTTAGTTCCTTTTATTTAGGAAATATCCCCGGTGTGACGGGCGCACGATAAAATAAGTATACGGTCTTCATTTTGAAATGAACGTGTTTAAAGCGGTATATCCGCTCGGGTGCTTCGATAAAAACTTTAAAGATAATTAGTATAATAACATATATAAAAAAATATGTCAAGTACCCCAAAAACAATAACAATTTTAACTATTTTTTTCATATGTCAGTTATTTAATGATATACTCATAGATAAGATAATTAACAAAACATTATGAGTATTATTCAAGCCTTAATTTTTGGTATTGTTGAAGGCATTACGGAATTTCTACCAATTTCTTCAACTGGCCATTTGATGATTGCCGATCGTTTACTTCATGTTGGTCTTTCGCCTTTTGTGACTAGTTTTAATATTTATATTCAACTTGGTGCCATTCTTGCCGTTGTTGTTTTGTATATTAAAAAAATATTTACAAGCTGGACTCGTTTTCTGCATATTGTCGCAGCTTTTATTCCAACTGCTATTATTGGTTTACTTCTCTATCCTATTATTAAAAAAGTATTATTAGAAAATTTGTTTGTCGTTGGTTTATCTTTAGCTATTGGCGGTTTAATTATTATTTTGTTTGAATATTTCTTTGCTAAAAAAATTAAAGAAAAGAGTTTATCAATTGGTAAATCATTTTGGATTGGTATTTTTCAAGCGCTCGCGGTTATTCCTGGAGTTTCGCGCAGTGCCGCGACAATTATCGGTGGCTCGGCACTCGGCGTAAAAAGAGAAGATATTGTAGAGTTTTCCTTTTTGCTCGCGATTCCAACTATGGCTGCGGCTACTGGACTTGATTTAGTAAAATCTCATTTTAGTTTTAGTCATAGTGAATGGTTATTAATTGCACTGGGAACAATAAGCGCTTTTGTTACCGCTTTGCTCGCGGTTAAATGGTTTCTTTCATATATTCAAAAACATGATTTTAAAGCCTTTGGTTGGTATCGCATCATCGTGGGCTTGATTATTCTCATATTTCTGCTATAGTAAGCCATCTATACCTTATGGCTAATATTCGTAACATCGCTATTATTGCTCACGTCGACCATGGGAAAACCACCTTGGTCGACGCTTTGCTTAAACAAAC
>CAYRGL010000044.1:3280-5199 GCA_964423915.1 uncultured Gammaproteobacteria bacterium
GAAGGTCCGATGCCGCAAACTCGCTTCGTTCTAAAAAAAGCCTTGGAGCTTGATCTTAAAATTATTGTGGTCGTCAATAAAATTGATAAACCCGGCGCTCGCGTCGATTATGCTTTAAACAAAACGTTTGATTTGTTTGTTGAACTTGGCGCGCCAGATAATTTAATTGATTTTCCAATTGTCTATGCATCAGCCAAAAATGGTTTGGCTGGGTTAGAAGATAATATGGAAAACATGAAAGATATTTCCGCGGTCTTTGAAACAATTTTAAAACAAGTTCCTGAACCAAGTGGTGATCCTAAAGCACCGTTACAGATTTTAATTACGACAATTTCTGGTGATGCTTTTAAGGGCAGAATTGCCACGGGCCGAATTTATAATGGCGTGGTTAAAGCCGGACAACAAATTGCTTTAATTAATCGCAAAGGACAAATTTCTAATCATCGTTTAGTTTCCTTGATGACGTATTTTGGTTTGGAAAGAGTTGAGGCTAAAGAAGCGAGTGTCGGCGACATTATTGCGATTTCGGGAATTGATGAAATTACGATTGGCGAAACCATTGCTGATCCGACAACGCCAAAAGCCTTGCCTCTGCTTCATATTGAAGAACCTACTGTCAAAATGATTTTCATGGTTAATGATTCTCCGTTCGCTGGCAAAGAAGGTAAGTTTACCACCAGCCGTCAGATTCAAGAACGATTAACGAAAGAATTAGAAAATGACATGGCTTTAAATGTTACTGATAATCCAAGTGGTGGCTGGGTAGTTTCGGGTCGCGGTGAATTGCACTTGGCTATTTTGATTGAACGTTTACGTCGCGAAGGTTATGAACTGCAAGTTTCTCGTCCGCAAGTTATTACAAAAACTGTTGCCGGTAAAACTCAGGTGCCGTATGAAGAAATCTTTATTGAAGTGCCCGATGAATATTCGGGTATTGTTATTCAAAAACTCGGCACTCGTCACGCGGAAATGAAAGATATGCGCAAAGACGGTAATATTACCTATCTTGATTTTATTATGCCAACACGCGGTTTGTTCGGCTATCGCTCTGATTTCTTAAGCGATACACGGGGCCTTGGTTTAATTAATACAAGTTTTCTTGATTATCGCGAAGACTCCGCCGCTTGGCCAGAACGTGATCGCGGATCACTCGTGGCTTACGAAAACGGCGCGACAAACCTTTACGGTTTATTAAACATTCAAGATCGAGGAACTTTATTCTTTGGTCCTGGTATTCCAATTTACAAAGGACAAATTGTTGGACAAAATTCTCGTACGGAAGATTTGGAAGTTAATGTTTGTAAAGCTAAACAATTATCTAACATGCGCTCGAAAGGTGATGGTGTTAGTGAACACTTTAAAGCGCCTAAGACTATGGATTTAGAAGAAAGTTTAGAATATATTTCTGATGATGAACTTGTTGAAGTCACGCCTTTGAATATTCGTCTTCGTAAAGTTACGCTTGATAAAGCAATTGCTAGAAAGAAAGAACTCGGAATTAAATAGTCTGAACCATCCTCCTTCGCTAAAGCTTCGGAGGACAGGCAAATAAACACCCGTCTTGTGGCGGGTGTTTTTAGTATCTTGACAACTTCTATTAAATATGTTAAAATCATAAATTGCTGGAGAACCGGCATAAACTAAACGGGGAGAACCCCAGGAGAACATTTACAATGGAATCAATACAGAATATTTTTTTGAATGCCGTATCTATAGTGGAACAAATAAACAAGATGGGCAGTTCATTAGGTTGTCCGAAAAGCGTTGGACAATGGCTAACAGCTATAAAAGAAACACATCACGACATCCTCAAACTGCAGGACATAATAGCATTTCAACAGTTTCAGGATATTAAAAGCCTTATCGATGCTAAAGCCTCTAATTGTGTAAATTTTAGAGAACTAAATAAACAGAAACGT
>CAYRGL010000045.1:0-5142 GCA_964423915.1 uncultured Gammaproteobacteria bacterium
AAATTCTGCTGGGAAATTCGCTTTTAAATAGGCTGTTTGGTAACCGATCATCGCATAACAGGCGGCATGCGAACGATTAAAACCATAACCGGCAAATGGTTCAATAAAGGAGAAAATTTCGGCGGCTAATTTTGTTGATAAACCGTTTTTAACACAGCCTTCAATAAATTTTTCTTTTTGCTCAGCTAATAACTTAGCTATTTTTTTACCGACCGCGCGACGCAAAACATCAGCTTCGGCCATAGTAAAACCGGCCAAAGAACGCGCGATTTCCATAACTTGTTCTTGATAGACAGCAACACCATAGGTAACATTTAAAATCGGTTCAAGTTTTGGATGTAAGTACTGAGTCTTTTTACGAGCGTGTTTACCGCTAATATAATCGGGAATCCATTCCATTGGTCCAGGTCGGTATAAAGCGACCATGGCGATAATGTCTTCAAATTGCGACGGTTTTAGTTCTTTTAAGTAGCGCTTCATACCGCTTGATTCAAATTGAAACACACCGGTGGTTTCACTCATCTGAAAAAGTTTATATGTCAGCGCATCATCAAGAGGAATTTTGTCTATATCAATAACAGTATTACGAGTATTTTTTATAATATTGATCGCTGACTCAATTATAGTTAAGTTGCTTAAGCCCAAGAAATCCATTTTTAAAAGTCCTAAATCTTCAATTGGATGTAGTGAGTATTGCGAAATAATGGTTTTATCAGACGAAGACGCAAATTGGATTGGTACATAATCGGTTAGCGGACTTTTGGTAATCAATACACCACAAGCGTGTACTGAAGCATGGCGTGCAACGCCTTCAAGTTTTATCGCGTAATCAACAATACGTCGTGCTTCTGGCTCTTCATAAATTGCTTTTAATTCCGGACTACGTTGCAAAGCTTCCTGAATTTTCATCATTGGCGGAATCGCTTTTGATAAACGGTCACAATAATCGTAGGGATAATTTAAAACACGACCGACATCGCGCACTGCGGCGCGCGCCGCCATGGTTCCAAACGTAATAATTTGTGCGACGTGATCATGACCATATTTTTCTTGAACGTATTGCAAAACTTCATCGCGACGCGTATCAGCAAAATCCAAATCAATATCAGGCATAGAAATACGATCGGGATTTAAAAATCGTTCAAAAATCAAATTATATTTAATCGGGCATAAATTAGTAATACCAATCAAATAACAAACCAAAGAACCGGCAGCGCTACCGCGACCAGGTCCAACCACAATATTTTGCTGTTTGGCCCAATTAACAAAATCCGCCACGATTAATAAATATGACGGCCAGCCCATTTTGGCAATAACATCGAGTTCATAATCTACACGCGTTCGATATACTTCTTCGCTTTCTTCATACGTTTTCCCATATCGTTTCACAAAGCCATCTAATGCTAAATGTCGTAAATATTCGTTACCATCCATGCCGTTAGGCACATCAAAAAATGGCAGTTGAATCTTGCCTAACTCAATATCGACATTGCACATTTCCGCGATCTTCAAAGTGTTTTCAAGCGCTTCAGGCACATGCGCAAAGGCTTCAGCAATTTGTTTAGTTGATTTTAATGAAAAATTAGCACCAAGCATGGACATTCTGTTCGTATCTTCTTTCTTGGCTTTGTTTTGTAAGCATAGTAAAATATCCTGCGCTTCATCGTCTTCAGCTTTTAGATAGTGAACATCATTAGTAACAATCAAAGGAAGATTTAATTCCTTAGAAAGTTCGATTAACATTTCATTTAGCTTAACTTGTTCCGGCAGCTCGGGATGATCTTGTAATTCCAAAAAGAAATTGCCTTCGCCAAATAATTCTCGATAGGCTTTAATCTTTTCCTTAGCCTTGGAAATATTTCCTGCCATTAACAACCGAGGAATTTCTCCAGCCAAACAAGAGCTGGTCGCAATCAAGCCTTCGCTATATTTTGTGAGAACCTCCCAATCAATACGCGGACGATAATAATAACCTTCTAAATGAGCGATCGAAGTCAATTTTATCAAATTATGATAACCGGTATTATTTTTGGCCAGCAAAAGTAAATGATAAAAGTTTTTTTCATCAAACGATTTTGTTTTGTCTGCTCGTCCACCTGGTGCTAAATAAGCTTCAACCCCAATAATCGGTTTGATGCCGGCTTTTTTGCATTTTTGATAAAATTCGATCACACCATACATGACACCATGATCAGTTAAAGCGACGGCCGGCGAGCCGTCTTCCTTTACCGCCTGCACTAAATCATCGATTTTGGTTAAACCGTCGAGTAAGGAATAATGGCTGTGAACATGGAGATGGACGAAGGGCATAGAGAGTATAAAAGATACTATATCTTATCATTTTTCCTTACTCGGAGCAAGGTGAAAAAAGTATTAAAAAAACACCCGAATCAATTGATTCGAGTGTTCTTTCCAGAAATGAATAATTTAAGTTCTGTTGCTGATAAATCCATCGAGTCCCCACATTTCATCACCTGTTGGCATATAATGTCCCATATTATCACCCTGAGTGGCGAGAATAAAATCTGCACTATTATCGTTGCCCGCCATCATACATCTAACATAATCTCCTTCTCCATTACCAACTAGCGGAGAACAGGTAACTGTCACTCCTGTGGGATTAGCGGCATCAAAGTAAGTATAACCATGAGGCGCTCCAGCCGCAAAAACCTTAGGCGCAAATGAAGCTGACATTCCAACTATTAAAGCCAAGACGCTAAAAATGAGTGCTATTTTTTTCATATATGTGTTGTGTAGTTAATAAACGCTGCGAATTAGATATCACGTCTCGACTTTTATAAATTAACCATAGCACCTATGCTAAATATTAGCTAACTTTTTTAATAACATCAAAATACCCGAATCTTTCGATCCGGGTATTTATTTCAAGAACAAACCAAAGACTAGTCAACGGCAATACCAAAGGCGCGGTCGCCAGATTGGATATATTCACCAGTTGGCGTATCTACCGCAATTCCAAAAGCTTTATCGGTTCCGCCAACATTGCAAATCAAGTAGTTAGAACCTGTATCGACTTGGTTGCAATTAACAGTCGTACCAATAGAAGTTGGGTCGGTATAGTGTGTAAACGCATCAACTTCATCAACGGCAATACCAAAAGCGCGGTCGCCTATCTGCACGTATTGGCCAGTTGGCGTATCGTCTACGGCAATACCAAAAGCTTTGTCCTCGCCAGCGATATTACAAACAACGTAGTTGCCCGCTTCATCAAGTGAACCACAGCTGACTGAGGTGCCAGCCGTGCTTGAATTTGGGTAATAGGTATATGATGAATCAGTGTCATCAACAGCAATACCAAAGGCGCGGTCACCAGATTGGATATATGGACCAGTTGGCGTATCGTCTACAGCAATACCAAAAGCTTTGTCCTCGCCAGCGATATTACAGAGTAGATAATTACCCGCTGTATCAATGGCATTACAATTAACACTGGTTGCGGTCAAAGAACTACCGTCGTGGTACATGTAAGAATCAGTCTCGTCAACGGCAATACCAAAGGCGCGATCACCGTATTGAACATATTGACCAGTTGGCGTATCTACGGCAATACCAAAAGCTTTGTCTTCGCCGGCAATATTGCAATAAATATAATTACCAGCTGAGTCAAATTTATGGCATGTAACAGTGGTTCCAGCTGAACTTGAGCTAGCATAATAAACGTAAGATGGTCCTTTGCCGCCAGCTAACGCCATTGAAGTAAAAGCGCTAAATATTAAAGCAGCTACAGAAAAAAACGATAGAATTTTTTTCATATTTTGAGAAAGCAAAAAAAGAGAACTTTATAAGTGGTCGACCTTTGATAAAATTATATCAAAAATATAAATTAGTTCAACTTGTCAATAATTCCTCGTAATTCCTCATCTGAGTAAAAATGCACAATAATTTGTCCACCTTTTTTACCCCGTTTAATTTCGGCTTTGGCTCCAAAAAATTGGCGTAATTTTAATTCTTTATCTTTATCAGCATAATCAATTTTTATCTTGCCTTGCTTTGTTCCCCCCATTCTTCGTGCTTCAAGCAAGGTATCATCAACTGTCAAACGTCGAGTGCGGATTCGTTGAAATAGTTCAAATTGTTTTTGTTCGCTGTCGAGTCCGACTAAAATTTTGGCATGGCCTTCGCTGATTTCTCCGTTAATAAGAGCCATTTGAATTTCACCGGGCAATTGTAAAATACGCATGGTGTTAGTGACGACCGGTCGGGACTTACCTAACTTTTTGGCAAGTTGTTCTTGATTTAAATTAAATTCTTCAGCAAGTTGTTTATAAGCAATCGCGAGCTCCACGGGATTTAAATCTTCTCTTTGAATATTTTCAATCAACGCCAAACCTAATTTCTCTTGATCTTTAGTTTCTCTTATTACTATTGGCACTTCTTTTAAACCCATTTGTTTAGCGGCACGCAATCTTCGCTCCCCAGCTATTAATTCATAGCCGTCAGCGGTTTTGCTAACAACGAGCGGTTGAATAATGCCATATTCGCGAATTGACGCAACTAATTCGTTAAGCGCCGGATCATTAAAATTACTGCGCGGCTGGCGCGGATTAGCTTTAATTAAATCCGTGCTGACTTTAAGAACTTTGGCGTCAGGCGTTAAGCCGGCGTCAAACGCGGAATTTTGATTTTGTTGATTGCTCGATTGTGGAATCAGAGAACCAAGTCCCCGACCAAGTCCGTTAGACATATTATTTAGTGGTGGCATGTATTAATTCTATCGCAAGTTTTTCATAAGCGCGAGCGCCTTTACTTTTAGCGTCGTAATACAGTATTGATCGACCAAAACTTGGTGACTCGGCAAGTTTTACACTTCGAGGAATCACGCTCCTAAAAATTTTGTTTGGGAAATATTGATAGAGATCATTCATTACCGACTGCGATAATCTATTTCGTTTATCATACATCGTAATCACCGCGCCAAGAATTCCCAACGTCGGCTTTAAATGATTTTGTACTAAATTAATCGTGTGCAGTAATTGTCCTAATCCTTCAAGGGCATAATATTCACTTTGCACTGGAATTAAGATTTGATCAGCCGCCACTAAAGAATTAATTGTTAATAAACCCAGAGAAGGTGGACCATCAATAATTATATAATCATAATCATTACGTACTTGTTCTAAT
>CAYRGL010000046.1:0-5131 GCA_964423915.1 uncultured Gammaproteobacteria bacterium
ATGACATGGCCAACATCAAACGATTCTATTTTGATAAAGCCAATGAACAAATTGCTTTAGTCTCCGAATCAACACTGCCCATTGAACCAATTTATATTCATCCGACTGATGCCATAAATTATTTAGTGAACGGGCAAATTTTACGAGTCATCAAACAACCAAAATTGTAAATTAAAAAGACGGGGATTTTCCTCGTCTTTTTTTGTTAGCCATTTTATTTGGGCGAAAGTTTAAATAAATCTTCTCTGAGAAGGCCATAAAGAGGATGATCAGGTTTATCCATACCTAATTCACTAGCCTTGGAGCAAAAATTTTCATATATTGCCTTATACTCCCCGTTTTGTATTTGAAAATCTTTTTTGATTTGCTCAACTTTCTTTTTAATGTCCCAGAATAAATTATCGGCATCAGAGCATTTCGCAATTTCAGAAATTAATTGCTCTATTTTTTCGTTCATAACTCCTCCATGTAAAATTGCTATTGAACTTGTTTTAGCACCACTTGTTTTAAAAGTCAAATAGTAAACTTGAAATATTATTACTTAGGTTCTACACTGGTGGCATGAAATATAGTACTTATTCCGAAGCGCAAACGGCGGCCCTAGCCAAGAAGTTTGTTACGAGCTTAAAACAAGGCACAATCGTTGGCTTAATTGGCGACTTAGGCGCTGGTAAAACCGCCTTTGTTAAAGGCGTGGCTAAAGCCTTGAGCCTTAAGCAAACCGTAAATAGCCCGACCTTTGTCTTAATGAGAGTCTATACAATTAAAAAACATCCATTTTTAAAACATTTAATTCATGTTGATGCCTATCGTCTAAAAAGTGCCAAATCATTGACGGCGATTGGACTTAGTGATTATATTAAAGATCCTTCGGCGCTGGTTATGATTGAATGGGCCGACCGAGTTCAGCTTATTATACCCAAGTCGGCGATTATGGTACGATTTAAACATCTAACGCCTAAGTCTAGGCAGATAACAATTTCTAAATAATTTTATGAGGATTGAAAGTGGAGAACAAACTCAGGATCAGAATATTCATCCTTTGCTTCCTGAAAAAGAGAAGCAAGTTTTTGATGCTTTTCATAAATTAAGCCAAGATCACCTTGGACAAATCACTCTTAATCCAAGAGAATTTAAATCGTTAACTAAAGAAGTTTATGAAGCTTTATCAGAAAGTCTTGTTAAGGCAAGCATTAAAAGCTGTGAAGGGAAAGAGCTTAATAAAATGTACGAATATTTTTTACAAAAAGAAGAAGAGTTAATAGTACGTCGAGAAATTCCTGATAAAGTTTTTGATTTGGTACATAATGAAAAACCACTCACTGTTGAAAGTGGCCAACTTGGTTTTAGTGACTATCCAAATTGCGCATTGTTCGGAGGAATGAGTAAAGATATGCAAGGATTAAACAATGCTTTTAATGAAGGATGGGGAGAAGCCGGCGGAGTTGTTTTGACAATTGGTTTTCATAAGAATGACGAAGCTATGACTGTTGTTGAATTAGAAAATGAAGAAACAATAAATGAAAAAGAACGAAGAGATAAAGTTCGTTCTTTTACGGGTGAAATAAAACCTGAAGATTTGGCCTTTGTGGTTATGAGAATTCCAAATTCAATGAATCTAACAAAAAAACCAAACGAAGGTTTTTATTCTTTTCAGGGATATATTTTTAATGAAGATAAAAATAAGATCGGCGCATTTTTTGAAGCAAATAAAAAGGAGGCTTCTGTATATAGAAAAGCCTCCTAAAATAGTTTTATCGTTTAATCACTACAGTTATTTTCATGAGCGGTTTGGCAGCGTATACAGCGTTCTGCATGTGGCGCTACTTCAAGCCGTTCATAAGGTATAGGGTTTTGGCAGTCGATACATATTCCATATGTACCGGCTTTTTTCTTTTCCGCTATGGCGATTTGAGCGGGGAGAAAAGTGTTAAGTTCTAACTCTATAAGGATTTTGTTTACCGGGTCATTGTTGACGGGCTCTTTTCCGGTAACAATTAATTGGCGTTTTTCAGTTAAATCGCATATGGTTCCCATTGGTGTCTTATTCCTTTTTTTATTTATAGTTTAGTTATTTTAATTTTCTATTAAAGTACAAAATCTTATGGTTTTAAATACTAGCACTAATCCTTACTTCTGTCAAGAGTGCTCATTTTACTATTAATGATATATAGGGTCGCACCTAAAATAATGCTGAGATCGGCTAAATTAAAAATAGTTATTTGTAAAAAGTAAAAATAATCAATAACAGCGCCATACGCAAAACGATCAAACAGGTTGCTGGCCGAGCCAATAATAATTAAAAGCAATGAAGCCATAAGAACATATTCTTTAGACTTCATTTTTTTATAAGCCACGAATAATAATATTAGTGTAATAAGCAAAATAAGCCAGCTAAGATTTTTTTCAGCTCCTAGAGAAAAAGCAATGCCGGTATTTTCAGACAAAGAAAAACTGAGTATATTTTTAATAATTATTTTTGTACTATAAAAATGCAAAGCAAGTTGTTTTAAAAATCTATCCACAATTAACAAAACAACGGTCACTATCATTAGTGCCGTTGTTTTAGTTCTGGCAGATAGGCCAGGCATATGTATAATTAAGAACCGTTCTGCAATTTTGTTTTGCAGGAAACACACGAACTCGAAAAAGGACGGACAAGTAAACGCTTTTCTTCAATTTCATTGCCACAGTACTTACACTTACCATAACTACCATCTTCAATGCTAGCTAAAGCTTTATTAATATCAGACAGGGTTTTTTCTAAGACTTTATCAGCTTCAATATTGGTAGTATACTGTTCAACTTCTTGCGCATTTTCATCGCTTTCATCGCCGTAATTAGGAATTTGCGCGGTGCGATGATTAAAACCATGATCTTCATCAGAACTAGTGAAGTCTTTTAATTCAGTATTTAAAGCGGCTTTACGAGCGAGTAAATCAGCTTTAATTTTTTCGATAATTTCTGGTGTCATATAGGATAATTGTATCTTAAAAATAAGAGAGCGGCAACTAACTCCACTGTTTAGCCGTCAGGGCCTGGGAAGCCGCTTCAACTTGTGCTTCTTGCTTAGAAGAACCGCGACCAATGGCCACTAAATCTTCAGCCAAGAACACGCCAACCTCAAAAACTTTTTCGTGGTCAGGCCCATTTTCTGAAATCACTTTGTAATGTGGCGTTAAGCCAAAAATTTCTTGAGCTTTTTCTTGAAAACGAGATTTTGGATCTAAATACAAATGGTTATCAAGAATATGTTTTAAATGACAAATAACAAAGCGATGAATAAAAGTATGTGCTGCTTCAAGTCCACCGTCAAGATACATTGCGCCTATAAGCGCTTCCATAGCGTTCGCTAAAATATATTGACGCGCTTTGGAGCTATCATCTTTTTCTTCACCTTTGGATAAAAATAAATTTTCTTCAACAGATAAGGTTTGCGCGATTGAGGCTAACATTTTCGCGTTAACTAAACTGGCGCGCCAATCAGTTAAATCTCCTTCCGGAGTATCCGGATATGAATTAAACAAATGTTCAGTGACAATAATTTCCAAGACGGCATCACCTAAAAACTCAAGTCGTTCGTTATGACCAAGTTTAAATTCTGGATGTTCATTAAGATATGAACGATGAGTAACTGCTTGACGAAGTAAGTCGTCATTCTTGAAACTATAACCAATAGTAGTTTCAAGTTTTTGTAAATCTTTCATTGTGAGATTGGGGGACGGAAATAAAATGTCAATAAGGGGCTTAACACTTTGTTTCCATGTCCCAGATAATAATTAAATTATTTATTTGTTTCAATGTTTGCTTCAACTTCAACTTTTTCTTTTGTTGGAATTTGTTTATCAACTTCTTTAATTGGCATTTCTTTCATAATGGCGCCTAAAACTCCGTTAACAAACTTTCCCGAAGAATCACCGCCAAAGGTTTTGGCCATTTCAATGGCTTCGTTAATTGCAACTTTCGCCGGGATATTTAAATCAAAGACCAATTCATAAATTCCAATACGCAAGATATTTCGATCAATAATCGTAATTTGATCAAGCGGCCATTCTGTTGCGTACTTAATAATATAGGCATTAATGTCATCAAGGTGCGCTAATACTCCTTTCACTAATGTTTGCACAAAACCATGATCATCAAAGTTTGGAGCAAACTGATGAAAATTTTCAGTGATGATATCATCAATGTTGCTTTCCTCTCGGTCATTAAAGTCCCAAGCGAAAAGAGTTTGCATTGCTAAAGTACGGGAGAGATGACGGTTAGCCATAATTTATTTTTTTGCTTTTTTCACTTTAACTTTCACGGTTTCCATAAAACGGTAGGTTCCGCAAAAACTGCAGGCGCGATGCGGTTGCACGGGCTTGCCACACTTTGGACACTTGTTCACGGTTTTAGGTTTGAGCGCGAGGTGAGCACGACGTCTATTAGTACTAGCCTTAGTGCGCTTTTTCATTTGAACCATAGGTGTGTTTCAATATGTTAATCTAATTAAGACCATCTCAGTATAAACCGTTTTTCGCATTTTAGTCAAGGTTTTTCGTTATTCTTAGCATTGTTTAATGTGATATACTAAATAATATATGGATAATCAAAAAACGTTCCCGCAAGGATTTTTGTGGGGTGCTGCTACTTCCTCGTATCAAATTGAAGGCGGACTTATAAACGATTGGAGCGAATGGGAAAAATCGCCTCGTCGTATTGCTGAATTAAAGAAGCGTGGCTTAAATCCGCTTGATTATCAATCTGGCCGAGCTGCCAATTCTTGGGAAATGATGGACGAAGATATTGAGTGTTTAAAACAAATCAATGCTAACGCCTATCGTTTTTCTATTGAATGGTCGCGTATAGAGCCGGAAGAAGGCAGGTTTGATCAAGCAGTAATTAATCGTTATTCAGAACTTATTGCTAAGTTACAAAATGCTGGTATTGAACCGTTTGTGACGCTTTGGCATTGGCCGTTGCCGTTATGGTTGCGTGATCAAGGCGGTTGGAAGTCAGAAAAGAGTATAGAATATTTTAAATTATTTACCGAAAGAGTTGTTCAGGCTTTTCCAACGGTAAAATTTTGGATTACCTTAAACGAACCAGAAGGTTATACGGGCAACGGTTTTTTAATTGGCATTTGGCC
>CAYRGL010000047.1:0-5102 GCA_964423915.1 uncultured Gammaproteobacteria bacterium
TTTTTAGGTGAACCAGTAACTGATCACGTCGCTAATATTATTATTGCGCAGTTTTTGTTCTTGGATGCAGAAAGTAAAGATAAGGATATTAAGTTTTATATTAACACTCCGGGTGGTTCTGTTACGGCTGGACTGGCAATTTATGATACTATGCAATATGTACGCGCTGATGTTTCAACAATTTGCGTTGGTTTAGCGGCTTCAATGGGTGCAACACTCTTAGCTTCCGGAGCACCAGGCAAACGTTTTGCTTTGCCTAATTCAGAAATTATGATTCACCAAGTCATGGGTGGTTTTGAAGGCCAAGCTTCAGATATTAAAATTCGCAGCGAGCATATTTTAAATATCAAAGATAAATTAAATAAAATTTTAGCTAAACACACGGGACAAAGCATTGCTATGATTGAAAAAGATACTGATCGCGATAGATTTATGACTACTGAGGAAGCTAAGAAGTACGGTATTATTGATAAAATCATTTCTAAATAACTTCTAGATAGAACAAACCCGCCGCATAAGATTTTTCTTATGGGCGGGTTTTAAAATTAAGAATTTTTTTTCGATTTTTTTACTTTTGGCTTAAGTACTTTCTCTAGGCACAGTGGTGGGATAATGTTGCCTAAGCTGATTTCTTCACTAAGTTCTTCTAGACTTAGTTTAATTTTTTTAGCTTTGAGAATCAGCAATGCTTTTTCAAGATCCTTATAAGTTGGGGCCATTTGCAGTAATTCTTTGCGCAAAGCCTTAAATTGTTTAGGTGGCAAAATCTCGAACATCCTTCGCCAGTCAGAAGGAAGTTTGTTCTTTGTTAATTTGCGTTCCATAATTTCATACAAGATACCCAACTTAGGCCTTTCAATGTTAGGCAATCTTTCCATGAGTATCATGGCTCTCCATATTTGAATAATTAGTTTTGTATATTCAATATGCGACCATATGGAAAATTTATTTCCAGGAGGGAGCTCCAAACCAAATCCTAATTGCCCCCACTCTAAGTCTAAGCAGACAATAGGTTGGCAAGGGGTAGGAATATCATCTACCTGACGCATTAAAATAGGAAGCTTAAAAAGAATTTCAAGTCTCATGATTAGTATTAGTTTTTTTAGGAGCAAATAAGTTTATTAATTTGCAAATTTACCATAAATATCGAATAATGTCAATGGTACTAATGTTAAATTGACAAAACTCTAATATTGGGATAGAATTCTGTCATTGTCTATTTATTTGTTAATATTAGTATGGCTAAAATTATAAAAAAGAAGCTCGGAACTCCAAAAGTAGCTTCAACTAAAACTTTGGACGAAATCAAAAACGAGCTAAAGCCCGGTATGAGTGTTCGTATTTATCAAAAGATTAAAGAACTTAATCCTAAAGGTGAAGAAAAAGAACGCTTACAGTATTTTGATGGTTTAATTATTGCTCGTAAACACGGTAAAGAAAGCGGCGCTACTATTACTGTACGCAAGGTTTCTGATGGTGTTGGTGTTGAAAAGATTTATCCGCTTAGTTTACCAACCATTGCTAAGATTGAAATTATGAAACAGGCTGAAGTACGCCGCGCTAAACTATATTACTTACGCCGCGGGTACAACAAGAGACTTAAGGAAACAAAAACAGCTTAGTACCAACTAAGCTAGTTTTTTGTTCAAGAAGCTTTGATATAATAGAAGCTAGGCGGATATGGTGAAATTGGTAGACACGCAAGCTTGAGGGGCTTGTGGGGGCAACCCTGTGGGAGTTCAAGTCTCCCTATCCGCACCAAAAATATGAACCAAGAAGAAATAATTTCAAAAATTTGTGAGAAGCTAAAGGCGGAGTTTGCCAATGAAGTATCGGGCCATGATTGGTGGCATCTTTTTCGTGTATGGAACACGGCTAAACATATTACACAAATTGAAAAAGCCAATATGTTCGTGGTAGAACTTGGTGCGTTGTTACATGACATTGCTGATTGGAAATTTAATAATAATGATGAAAGTGTTGGCCCTAAAAAAGTTACAGCTTTACTCGAACCCTTTGAAGTTTCAAAAGATGTTATTGATCAGGTTTGTGATATTGTTGCGACAGTATCCTTTAAAGGTTCCGCAGCTATTAATAAAATAAAAACAATTGAAGGAAAGATTGTACAGGATGCGGATAGACTCGATGCTATTGGCGCAATTGGTATTGCTCGCGCCTTTGCGTATGGAGGATTCGTTAAACGCCCTATCTATAATCCTGATGAAAAATATCAAAGCAATCAAAATGAAGCAAGTTATACTAAGAATAACTCAACAAGCATTAATCATTTTTACGAAAAGTCTTTATTGTTGAAAGATAGGATGAATACAGTCACTGGAAGAAAGATGGCGGAAAGTCGACATGAATATATGAAAGATTATTTAGAACATTTTTATAGAGAGTGGGATGGCGAAATGTAGTTAAAAATTTGGGCGCATGGCTCAGTTGGTTAGAGCGTCTCGTTTACACCGAGAAGGTCCAAGGTTCGAATCCTTGTGCGCCCACAGTTTACACATATGGTTAGTTTTAAAAAAATATATCAAGAAAAAAATATTAATCTTGTTTTTAGAATATCACTTATTTTAAAAGGCATTTTTTCAGGTTTAGAAATTGTGAGCGGCTTAACACTCTTTTTTGTTAGCCAATCAGTTATTGTTAAGTTCGTTGGCTGGATGACTCAAGGGGAATTATTAGAAGACCCAAAAGATTTTTTATCAAATTATTTTCTTAAAGGTGCACAAATTTTAACAATTTCTTCACAACATTTTGCAGCACTATATCTTTTATTCCATGGCATTGTTAAACTATTTTTAATTATCATGTTATATAAGAAAAAATTGTTTGCCTATCCATTGTCAATGCTTGTTTTTGTTTTCTTTATTATTTATCAATTAGATCGCTATTATTATACACACTCAATTGGGCTTTTAATTTTGACTTTATTTGATATGTTTATTATTTACTTGACTTGGCATGAGTATAGATATATGAAGAAAAATAACCAAGCTATTGTTCAAAACTAACTGTCTTCCTAAATCCAACTCTGTCCCGTGCAATTTTCTCTGAATTAAATAATAAGCCGCTCGTTACCGTATATTCGCCATAACGATTATTTACTAAGTCCATAGCGCGGCTGAGGTTTTTTATTTTATTCCGATTAGAAAATAATCCGAGTTGATCTGACACAGGACTTAGTTTTGTTAAAGTCATGGCCATCATGCGTACTGGACCTAGTAATTGCGCATCAGTTAAAAAATCATACAGCGGCGCTAAAAATTCATGCGTGGTAAAAAAACTTTCGCCCGCCGCTATTGTTTTAGTTAAGTGCGCGCCACTCATGTATTGTAAATAGAGCGTGGCATTTTTCGCTTCAAGTTCTAAATTACGTAAACGTCGCCCGGATTTTTCACAAAGTTTTGCTAGAACTGTGCGTAAGTAATTTTTTTCTGTTGTTCGTTTAGCTAAACAATATGAATGCCCGATGGATTTAGGAACTTTAATGCCATTTTTTAACTTGGTTATTTCTTGGCCATTAACATTGGCCCAAAGATAATAGCCGTATGAGCCAAGCTGGCGCTTAATAAAAATCGGATCAACCTGCTTGAGTTCTAGTAAGGTTTGAATACCCAATAGACGCAGACGAACTGACATGGCGCGGCCAATTCCCCAAGCGTCAGTTAGTTCGCGATCTAGATAAGATTCAAGATTTTCGCTTGTAATAGAAACCATGCCGTTTTTTGGCGCAATGTCACCAGCAAATTTGGCTAAGAATTTTGTATACGAGATTCCTATGGAACACTTTAACCATTCACCAACTTCATTTTTAATTCTTTCTTTTAGTTCTAAACCAATTTTTTCAGCTTCCTTAATATTTTTAGCCCAACCAGTTAGTTCGAGAAATGCTTCATCAATTGAATACGGCTCTAAACAATCTGAATACTCACTCATTATTTTAAAAATGCGCGCCGTAACGCAGCGGTATTTGGCTGGTTCGTTTTCAACAAAAACAACGTCAGGTGCCAGACGTTTTGCCTCTTGCACTCCGACGCCGACTTTTATGCCTTTAGCCTTAGCTTCAGTTGAAGAAGCAATAATAGCGCCACGCGGCGAAAGATAGGCGCAGATGGCCACTGGTTTACCACGTAAAAACGGATTGGCTTGTTGTTCGACCGAGGCAAAGTATGAGTTCATGTCCAAATGTAGGACAATTTTACCCTTCATTGTAGAGTTCTTTCATTTTCCAAGAAAGATCTCGAGTTGAAAAAGCTAAGCGAAAGAAATTAGCATTATCAGAAACACTAAAATAGTATATTTGATTTTCGCCTTCTTTTTCATGATGCACTAAGTTCACTTTTTCCACACGGTAGGTTTTTTTACGCCACTTAAAGAAAGAGGGAACTACCTGTGACTTATAGAATTTAACCAATACTTCGATTGGTTCGTTTAATTGTGCGTGCATAGGGGTCGCGTTAATAATTACTCTTTCAGTATATACTATCTAAATTATTTTGTCAAGTCTCTTGAACATACTTGACAAAATCTGTCACTATGATATGATTATAATATAGAAATATGCATATTATTCAACAAAAGCTTTTGAACCTGGCCTCGGAGATGAACCTCGGATCCGTTGGTTTACGTAAGCTCGGGCAGCTTATTGGCGAAACCCATCCGCAAAAAGTTAAACATCACCTTGAACAGTTAGAGAAAAAGGGTCTTTTAACGATTGCACGAGACGGTGAGATTGCGCCGACAAAAACCCTAAAGACGAAAAGTGCTAGTTTATTTACGTTGCCAATTTTAGGAACAGCTAATTGCGGACCAGCTGATATTTTTGCTGAAGAAAATTGCGAAGGCTATTTAAAAGTTTCGGCTAAAACTTTAGGCAAATCAAAACCCGAAGGTTTATTTGTTATTAAAGCTGTTGGTGATTCAATGAACAAAGCTAAGAATGTTCCAGGTGGACCAATCAACAATCATGACTATGTGGTTATTGATACAAATAAAAAAGCACCGCAGAACGGCGACTATGTCTTATCCATTATTGATGACATGGCCAACATCAAACGATTCTATTTTGATAAAGCCAATGAACAAATTGC
>CAYRGL010000048.1:0-5073 GCA_964423915.1 uncultured Gammaproteobacteria bacterium
TTCTCGAGAAGAAGGTTTAATTTTTCTTGACGTTGCCTCAGAAGAAAATATTATTTCATACAAAGAGAAAGAAATAATTATGGAGATGATAATACTTGAAGAAGATTTAATTGACACCTTAGAAGAAGCGTCGCTTTGGTTAAAATCAACCAGCCCCTTGGGTGAAAATTTTGATATGACAAAATGGATTAGAACTGTTGAGCAAATCTGCGTTAAAGCAGAAGATCGTGAGATGGTATTAGTAAATAACTAAATAACCAAAAAAGGAACCTACGGGTTCCTTTTTTCAATTCTTAAAAAAATAATGTAACCAATTTTCTAAATTCCCCGATAAGCGAGGCTCTGTTCTTTGTGTGGGCGGCGCCGGTGGCAAATCAAAAATGTTGGAATTACTAGAACTGCTCGTATCATCTGGTGCTCCATTAACCACCGCCACTTCTTCTCCTGGTTTTTTATAATTTAATTTAGTTCGCGCTTCGTGCTCAACAAATTGATCAGACTGCATATAATCAAGCACTTGTTTTAAATTTGAATTTTTATTACCCAAATCATTAACTTGTTGTTGTAAATCAGCTACTTCTTTATCAATCTCTTGCTTTTGTCGCCAATTTTTAATTAAAGGCACAGCAAAAATTGCCAAAACGGCTAATAAGGCTAAACTTATAAAAAATTGCCGACTAAAAATTGACTTAAACATTGAAATAATTTTCTACATAATTCTTTCTTTTCTGCCGAGCCCCACCAGAGCCCGAACTAAGCATTGGCCTTTAAAACAGTGGGGTTTTCTCTTGCGAGAAATGAACATAATAAAATATCAGCGAGACGAATCCAGCTTTTATTTTTCATGAACAATTTAACCCCCTAGCACCCCCTTGCTCTAACACGTTAGATCAAGAAAGATTTTGCCAATTGAGTAGTTTTGATCCAAAACTTAGTAACGGGATTAATGAAGCTGGGGCGAAAAGAAAGAACGCTATAGTTATATTTTAGCACAAAAAAACCGCTCGGGAAAGAGCGGTTTTTAAAAAAAATAAATTTATTTTTTATCGTCAATGCCATAACGCTTATATTCAAAAATCGGCGCTTTCCCAAACCAATATTCAATCTCATGAGCTGCTTCTTCCGGTGTTTCAGAAGCGTGCACAAGATTTTCAACCGCGCGCTTTTCTTTATTTGCCAAAGCTGGTGAGTCTGAAGAAAAATCTCCTCTGATAGTTCCCATTTCCGCTAAATATGGCATTGTTGGTCCAGCAATTTTACGAACCATGTCAACAGCGTGAAGACCCTGGACAACCATTCGTACTAAGGGGGTTGATGTCATGAAAGTTACTAACCATTCACGAACCATCGGCCCAAGAACTTTCGGATCGGTTGATCCAAAATCAGCCATTGGGTCATACCCATATTTTTCATACGTCGCTAGGGTTTTATGCCCTAAGCGTTCGATCCAAACCGGATCTTTGGGATAATGATTATCAATCATTTCTATAGTTGGCTGAAACATCTCCAGGGCGACAATTTTAAGATCGCGCTGTTCAAAACGTTTGATAATTTCACCAATAAGACCTTTTCTGATGCCGTCCGGCTTAACCATAACAAAAGTTTTCTCATTCTTTGGATTTTGATCCATATAAAATATTCTTAAATTAATAACTACCCCGATTATAGCGACGAACAGCCAATTAAGCAAGTATTAGACCGAAATAAGTTATTTCCATTACTAAAAAACGTAATTGTGCCGTCTTGATCGGTGCGGTAAAATTGTATGCCTAGCCGAGCTAGACGATTTATAATTAACGGTGATGGATGACCAAAAGTATTATTAATTCCCACGCTAGCAATGGCAAATTGTGGTTTTACGGTTTTAAGAAAATCCTCTGTTGAACTTGTGTCAGAACCATGATGACCTAATTTCAATACCTCGGCTTCTAAATCGTTTTTATTATTAGCTAATAATTTTTCTTCAACCGGCGCTTCGGCGTCACCCGTAAATAAAAAATCCATTGTACCGTAGCTCAACTTAAAAACAATTGAGGCATTATTGGCGGTTTGCAATTTCGTTTTAGCCATTGATGAATACGGAAACAAAAAATTAAAATGAACATTATCAATTACAAAATCACTATTCCATGGCCTCAGCACGGGAATTTTTTGTTGCTCAACTACTTTTAACAATTCTGAATAAGAAGCTTGTTTGGTTTCATAGTCAGTGGCCATAACGGATGCGACATTATAGCGACGCAACACATCAGCCATTGAACCAAAGTGATCATCATGTGGATGAGTTAAAATAACTAAATCAAGATGCTTTTCCCAAAACGGCAAAACTTCACCTAAACGTCGCAATACTTTTTTATCCGGCGGTCCGGCATCAACTAAAATTAATTTATGATGCGGCGTTTGTATTAAGGCCGCATCTCCTTGCCCTACATCAAGAAAATCAACTTCAAGTCGATTATCTTCTTTATAAGTAACAAAAAACGCAATAGCGATAATGACAACAAAAAATGCTGTCAAAAACGCAATGCGTTTAATCCCCTCCTTATTTCTCATACTATTAACTTAAACGTGTTTATTCAAAGCGTCAGTCAGTGTTTCTTTTTCTTGTACACCCGTAAAACGTTCGGCTGGTTGTCCATTTTTAAACACAATCAAGGTTGGAATGCTCATTACGCCGTATTGTCGCGCTATTTCAATAGCTTGATCAGTATCAAGTTCACCAACAACGGCTTTGCCGTCCATACTAACAGCTAATTCTTCAACAATCGGAGCTTGCGCCTTACATGGACCGCACCAAGTGGCAAAAAAATCCACTAACACGGGCTTTGACTTTGAAACTTCGAGCACTTCACTCGCAAAGTTTTCTTTGGTAAACATCTGAGCCATATGATTTGAAAAATAGTAATAGGTAACAGCAATTATATCATCTAAGTTCTATCTTGCCAAGAAGCGTTTTGACCTTATTTTTCTATGAAATGTAATAGCAAAACGATGCGCCTCATCTCGGACACGCTCAATTAAATGCAAAGCCGGCGACGCCAACGGCAGTTCCAAAGCTTTGGCTTGTCCGGGGAAAAAAACCTTATCTGGAGCCTGAGAACTTCGTAGTCCTTCGCCTTTGGTAATACCAATAAAAGTAATGTCTTGTTTATACTTTTTTAAAATTTTTCCCACGGCATTAAGTTGTTGTTTACCGCCGTCTATAATCATTAAATCAGGTAAGGGCCAATCGTTTGTTAATCGACGTTCCATAATTTCAGAAAGCATTTGAACGTCGCCGTGCTTTCTATCAGTAGAAAACTTTCCATTAATCTTGAATTTACGATATTCATTTTTATCGGCTTCCCCGCCGTTAAACACAACCATTGAACCAACAGCCGACTTACCAAAAGTATTGGAAATGTCATAACCTTCAATGCGTTGCGGAACTTTTTTCAAACCCAAAGTTTTAGCCAGTTCAATAACATCATTAGCGTATTTTTCGCCAACACTTAATACTCGTGTGTTTTCTAAGACTTGTCGCAAATAGATTCGTTTTTCTTCGGGCAACGTTTTAATAACTGATTTTTTCTTACCTTCAAAAAATAAAATTAATGGCTTGATTACCAGTTTATTATATTCTTTGATGGAAACTTTTTGTCCGCACGGTCCAAGACAACGACCAACCTGATAATAAAAGCACGGTTTCTTTTGAATTCGTTTCATGGTGCAATATGGCCAAATCTTGCGCAGAGCTTTTAAGGTTTCTTTAACCGAGAGTCCGCTGACAAAGGGCCCGTAATATTTTCCGGCTTTACCAATGGTTCTTGTTAAAAAAACTCCTGGAATTTCATCTTCAGTAGAAATATGAATATAGTTAAAACGTTTATCATCGCGGAGCATCACATTATAATGCGGTTGATGTTTTTTTATTAAATTAGCTTCTAACAATAACGCTTCGATCTCAGAGTCAACTTCAATCCACTTTATTTTGGCAATATCCTTAACCATTTTCGCTTTCATCGCTGTGTGGTTAGCGCTTGTTCGCCAATACGAAAAAATACGGCTGCGTAAATTAACTGCCTTGCCAATATAAATCAATTTCCCAGTTTTATCATAATATTCGTAACAGCCAGGATTTTGCGGAATATTAAGTTTTTTAACTTGCTCGAGGGTCATATATATCATGATATCATAAAAAAACAGCCAACTTACAAAATTAAGTTGGCTATCATAATAAACTGTTTCTTTTAAATTTTTTAAAAGGCCGCTTCCTCTGACGGTATCAATCTCCTGGAGTTAACGTGTTTATAATACTTCTTTTCTTCTTTGAGTTTATAAACATCATTCTCGATCATTAATTTTTGCAAAGTACATAAAGCTTTTCGCCGGTGACCCTTAACATCTTGGCTCAATATTCTATTCTTTCCAAATGATCTTTCCGCTTCAAGCGTAGCTTGTCCGTTTTTGTAAAAATGAAAATAAACCGTCAATTTAAACTTAGCATCATCGAGCTCGTCTTCTCTTTTTTGAGAAAAGACTAGATAGCCATAGGCGGCATATTCCTTTTCAACTTCTTCATCAAACAATTCACTATTATGAAGCTTTCCGAGTTGATTTCTTAGCGCTTTAACATAAGCGCCGTGACTTCGCCCGGAAGAAGATTCGATTTTGATAAGGCTTTTTTCTATTTTTTCAAAAATTTTATCTACACGAGTCTCCTCTCCTGATATTTTTTTGCGCTTTATTAAACAACTTTTTTTGTTCACGGTTAACCTCCTTTAGTTTATTTTTTATTTTGTTAATATGAATTATAACACAACTAACGTAAAATGTCAATTAACTTTTGTTTGATGTTGTTGGTTTTGGCATGTTTTAAAATCCCCAAATATGACTGAAGCGACTGGTTCAAAGACTGCTCGTCAATTTCATTGTTGCAGTATTCTTTTTCTTTTTGTTTGAATTTTTTCAAAATCCGTTTTGTAGTATTCGTCCTAATAACACGGTAATGCGGCAATACTACATATCCAAGAAAGTCTATACCTTGGCTTATTTTTCGTATCGTTATTTTCTTCGGATGAAGCTTAAGGCGAA
>CAYRGL010000049.1:0-4869 GCA_964423915.1 uncultured Gammaproteobacteria bacterium
GCACGACCATCGAAGGTTTTCGTCCTGGTAAAGCGCCTTTTGACATGGTCAAAAAGAAAGTTGGTGAAATGGTTATTTTAGACGAGGCTTCGAAAATTGCTGTTTCAAAAACTATAGATCAAGCTTTAAAGGAAAAAGTTACAGAAGATTGGGTTGGCCAACCGGAAATTACCATTGTTAAAATTGCGCCTGATAATGATTTTGAATATAAGGTGATGATTATGCTGTTACCAGCGACAACGTTGGGCGAATATAAAAATTTTGGTTTTAAAAAAGAAGTAGAACCAGTTGCCGAAGAAGATATTGAAAAAGTCGTTAGTCATTTACGCGAAACACGCGTCAATGAAATTTCGGTTGAACGCGACGCGAAGAAAGATGATAAAATAATTTTAGATATTAACATGTCGCTTGATAATGTTCCCTTAGAAAATGGACAAGGCAAAGATGTGGCGGTTGTTATTGGTAAAGAATTTGTTATTCCTGGTTTTGATGATCATCTTATCGGTATGAAAAAAGATGATGAACGAGATTTTGAAGTTTTATATCCAGGCGATTATCACCAAAAAATGTTAGCCGGGAAAAAGGTTTCCTTTCATGTCAAAGCTAAAGATATTTTGTCTCGTGAATTGCCAACCTTAGATGAAACTTTTGCGGCCGGTTTTGGTTTAAAAGATATTGATGAGTTAAAAAAGAATATTAAAGAATCGTTAGAGCATGAAAAAAAACATGACGCTGAATTTAAATTAGAAGGAAAAATTTTAGAACAAATTGTTACCAATGCTACGCTCGGAGAAATTCCCGACATGTTAGTTGAAAATGAAATTACTACAATGCTCGCTGAGCTTGAACAAAATGTTATTAATTCAGGGGGTGTCTTTGTTGATTATCTTTCTAGTATTAATAAAAGTTCTGAACAATTAGGCGAAGAATTTAAGCCACAAGCTTTGCAACGCGTTAAAGTAAGTTTGGTTTTACGAGCAATTATTAACGCTGAAAAAATTACTGTTAGCGACGAAGCTATGAAGAATGAAGTAGAGGAATTAAAAAAGCGCTATAACCATGATCCTAAAGCTGTTGAAATGGTTGAATCAAGTGCATATCGTCGTCATATTGAAGCTATGCTTTTAAATCGCGCAGCCATCAAAGATTTGGTGAGCTGGAATTCTTAAATGTATGAGCGTCCTTGCCCTAAACAAACGGGCAGCTTACGATTACGAATTTCTTGATAAATATTCAGCCGGAATTGTTTTAAGCGGCCAAGAAACCAAAGCTGCAAAAAACGGCCAAGCTAATCTCTCGGGTTCTTTTGTTGTAATTCGCGGCCACGGAACTTCTCGACCAGAAGCCTATTTAATTAATGCTTCAATTGCTCATTATCGTTATGCAGCAAAGAAGGATGGCTATGATCCTGAGCGGACAAGAAAGCTTCTTTTGAAACGTCGAGAAATCGCTTATTTAACAGGAAAACAGCAGGAAAAAGGCTTGACATTAGTTCCAACGCGACTGTATACTGACAGAAGTCTTATAAAACTTGAATTTGCCTTGGCGCGCGGAAAAAAGCGCTATGATAAGCGTCAAAGTATCAAAGAACGCGAGTTAAAGCGTTATCTCGACGTCGAGAGCAAAAGCGGGTCTCGTAAGCTTCGTTCTTAACATGCAGATCCTCGGGGATGCCAGGATTTGATAATAATATTTGTTTTTAGTGTTCAGATCGTGCTGATTGACACGTTAAACCGATCACAACACAGTTGCAAATACTGTAAACGCCAAAGCTGCCTTCTCATGGAAGGTTCCAGCTTTCGCGACCGTTCCCGCTTAATAGCCGGAACCATCCGCTCATTGCAGTCTGTGCGATGAATCACGGGTGTCATATTACAGACTCGGACGCTTACTCTGTTTGAAGTTAGCGTTTTAAATTTCCAAACTAGTTTTTGCTGATTTTGTTTAGTCTTTACAGCAAGAGCGAAAACTGAGACTGAACTACATCTGTACCAACACTCTAAACTGATTATTAGACAGGGGTTCGACTCCCCTCATCTCCACCAGGATTTTATCCTGCTACTTGTTAGCCGAAGTGGCGGAATTGGTAGACGCGACGGACTTAAAATCCGTTTGCTGTAAAATGCAGTGAGGGTTCGATTCCCTCCTTCGGCACTGTTTCACGCGGGTATCGTATAATGGTTATTATATTACCTTGCCATGGTAGAGATACGGGTTCGATTCCCGTTACCCGCTCACAAAAAATTATGCGCAGAACTCATCGAAAACCAAAACATCAAGAACCATCAAAATCTTTTCGTATCAACCAAGCGATTCATGCGCCAGTTGTCATGCTTATTGATGAAGAAGGAAATTTTCATGCTGACACTCCGATTGAGAAAGCTTTGGCTCTAGCCGAAGACGCAGGTTTTGATTTGATTGAAGTTAATCCAACCGCCGAACCGCCAATTGTGCGTATTGCAGATTATGGACAATTTAAATATGAGAGAGATAAGAAAAATCAAAAACAGCGCGCGCATTTAAAAAAATCAGAAATTAAAGGTTTACGCTTGTCGATTCGTATTGGCGACCATGATTTTGCCGTACGAAAAGAACAGGCCAAGAAATTTTTGTCCAAGGGTGATAAATTACGACTTGAACTTCAGCTTCGCGGACGCGAACGCCAGCATCCAGAGCTAGCGCGTAGCATGGTTGATAAATTTATTGAAGCATTAAAGGCTGATCCAGAATTAAACATCCTAGTTGAGGAAGGCTTGACATCTATGGGGGGAAAGTTTACTATGGTAGTTACTAATAAAAAAGCTTAGATTTTATCTAATATAATTGAAATTTTGAGGGTATGCCTAAACTAAAAACACACCAAGCAACGGTCAAGAGATTTTCTAAAACTAAGACCAACAAATTGCGCCGCCGCAAAGCCGGTCAGGATCATTTTAATTCCCGCGAATCTGGCAATACAGTTCGTAATAAGAGACGTGATATTTCAGCGCACAAAGCTGATTCCAAAAATATTGCGAGCTTCATGCCTTATAATTAAACAAATATGCCTAGAGTAAAACGAGGAACAACCCATGTAAAAAAACGACGTAAGCTTTTGTCAAAAACCAAAGGTTATAAATGGGGTCGTAAGAAATTAATTAAAGTAGCTAAAACAGCCGTCTTAAAAGCTGGTGTCCACTCCTATAATGATCGTCGCCGTAAAAAGCGTACGAATCGTGCGTTGTGGCAAATTAAAATTAGCGCTTTTGTAAAAGATCACGACATCTCCTATTCAAAGTTTATGGGTATGTTAAAGAAAGCCAATATTGCCGTTGATAGAAAAATTTTATCTGAATTGGCAGTTGATCATCCGGCGGCTTTTGAAGCAATCCTTAAAAAAGTTGTTAAATAAATATGTATCCACGCCTTATTGAAATTTCGATTATTGTTGTAGCGGTATTATTAGTTGTAGTTATTTTATTACAGAATCGTGGCGCTGGAGTTTCCGGAATTTTCGGCGGTTCAGGCGCGGTTTTCCAAACTAAGCGCGGTGTGGAAAAAATTCTTTTTATTACTACTATTGTTTTGGCCGTATTATTCTTTGGTCTTTCTATTGCTCGTTTATTTGTTCAATAATTTTTTGTTTCATAACAATCCATGCATATGAACAAAGCAACTTTAATTGAAAAAATTTCCGCCGGCATCGGCGTGAACAGGAAAAATGTTGAGGATGTGATTGATAAGATGATTGATATTATTATCGATGAATTAAAAACTGGTGGTAAAGTAAGTCTAGTCGGTTTCGGTACCTTTGAAGCGCGCATTCGTCATACCCGCGGAGGTGTTAATCCGCAAAAACCTAATGAACGTATTCAGATTCCGGAAGTAAAAGTCGCTAAATTTAAAACTGGTAAAACTTTAAAAGACGCGTTAAAAGGAAAATAAATTAGATAGCAGAAAAGGAGCCATTGTTTGGCTCCTTTTTGTTTACTCTAATAGCTTTTTTAATTCAGTTTCGATATTCGATTTAATAGTGTCGCCCGCAAAGGTTGCCACCATAAAAGGAAGTTCATCGCTATACACTTGTACAAAGTTATCCTTAATAACGATGCCGCCTTTGATTGTTTGGCCCTGGACCGTCAAGCTAAAATTAGCTTGCATATTCCATTTTTCCTCAAAGCCCTGAACCTTGTTACCATATTTTTCTTTAAGACTTTTTAAAAGATTGTGTACTTTTTCAAAGGCCTCTAATGGAGAAAATGTATGGTATTGAGCAATATTAATTTTAGACAATTGTGTCCTCCGAAATTTATTTTTAAAGAATTAATGTGACAAATATAGCATTCTAAAATAAAAAAGTCAATGCTAAAGAAATTAAAAAGCAGAAAAGGAGCCGTTGTTGGCTCCTTTTTGTTTATTGTAATAGAGTTTTTAACTCGGCGTTAATTAAGAAGAACATTAGGAGGGACCGGTTGAAAAAGTAAGGCCATATGAAGTAAATCAAGTTTAGCCATTCCCCAGGCGGCACTGATTGTTTGAAAATCAGTGCTTTTTTTAATTTCACTTGGTCGCATATTATGAATATGGGAAAGAAGAATAGGTCCCGCCTGAATTGATATTGAAAATTTTGGAAACCAATCAACAAAGGTTGCTTCTAAACCGCCCGTCTCAATATTCAAAGTATAAATAATAAGATGGCTTGTTTCTTGCGTAGATTTTGAAGTTTTTGAATCAAGAATTTTTACAACCTCAACAAGATAACTTGTTTCTTCGTTGATAAATAAAGCAGCTTTGTTGTAAAAACTTGGCATAGATTCAGATTTTAGTACCATGCTTACCTCCTTTTAAAAGAACTTATTTGTGCACCCAGCAGGGATCGAACCTGCGACC
>CAYRGL010000050.1:0-4867 GCA_964423915.1 uncultured Gammaproteobacteria bacterium
CTATAAGCGAATACTTCAGTTGCAACGATTTTGCCACAAGCATCTTTAATAGAGTACTTGTTGCGTGGTCTAAAGCTGTGTTTACTCAATGAACCATCCTCCGTTTAATTATTTATATTATATCACTATACTTATAATTTGTCAAACAAAGAGTATTAGATTTATGTATTATCAAAATCACTATTGACTAGATGTCTAATAAAATATTATAGTATTATACTAAAATTAGCCAAAAAGTAGGCTTTTTTTGTTTACCTATTGACAAGATTATTAAAGTATGTTATTATGTAGTTATAGTAAAAGTACCTTACATTTTCTCCGAACTTATTGTTAAGAACCTATCGGCCATTTGCTGCGGCGATGACGGATAGATTCTTAACAATAAATCATAAATTAACGGAGAAAATAATGAAAAAATTCACAGCAATTTTCGCAGTAGTAGTTGTAATGGTTATAGTCGGTTTTACAAACGCTGGTTCAGTCTCATCAAATGATTTGAACAGTACAATCAGTGTTTCAATGACGCCGGCAGATCAAATGTTTCCTTTGGGAAAACAAATACTAAATTGCGATTTCGGCAAATACATTGAAGTAAAATGTTCAGATAACGTGCCGGCTACTGTTCTGCCATTGGTAGACGGTAAAACCACTACAGGCGTTTTCTGGAATAATCTTCAATTCAGAGTTTTAGATTCACAGCGTGCACCTATCACGAGCTGGAAAACAATCCTCTAAGTTTCATTTCTCAAAACTGCTTTTCAATCCTCCTATGATCCACAGCTAGCGTTTCAAAATAACGCTAGCTCTTTTTTTACTCAAAACAAAAATCCGCCCGGTCAAATGACCAGGCGGATTTTTAATAATCGGGATTACCAGCGGCGATCGCGAGATTCGCGAGCTGGGCGTTCGGCCATCGGACGAGCTTCTGAAACATTGATGGTACGACCATCAAGGTCAGAACCATTCAAAGTAGCAACTGCGTTAGCAGCTTCTTCTTCAGTAGTCATTTCGACAAAGCCAAAGCCTTTTGAACGGCCAGTAGCGCGGTCCATGATAATGGAAGCTGATTCTACTGCACCGGCCTGAGCAAAGTGATCGCGCAAACGATCATTAGTGCAGGCAAAAGGGATTCCACCGACAAAGAGTTTCTTAGCCATAGCTAGGAATGTCTTAAGAATTAAATTGTAAGGCGACCTTCGTCATGTATAATTCTCAAGAAACCCTTGGGGGCTTTGGGAACGCGGAAACCGCTAAAACGTGAACGAGACACTTACAAACATTTAAAATCTAACAAGTTCCAATATCTTTGTCAAATTAAGCTTGTCCTTTGAAATTATTTTCAACTGTTGTCCAATCGATGATATTCCAAAAGGCAGTTATATAGTCGGCGCGTTTATTTTGGTACTTTAAATAATAGGCGTGTTCCCAGACATCAAGTGCTAATAAAGGAATTAAGCCAGAACTTACCGGACTATCTTGATTAGGCAGCGAAATAACTTTTAAACCACCGCTCATATTTTTTACGAGCCAAGCCCAACCTGAACCAAATTGATTTGTCGCCGCATTAGTAAATTGAGTTTTAAAATTTTCAAAGTTTTCAAAGTCTCGTGTAATCGCGTCCGCTAAAGTACCAGTGGGCATAGCGCCGTTATTAATTTTAAGTAAGGTCCAGAAAAACGAGTGATTAAGATGACCGCCGCCGTGATTACGAACCGCACTGCGAATTTCCTCAGGTACTGAATCTAAATTTTTTAATAAATCAGGCAGGGGAGTATTATATAGTTCTGGAAATTTTTCTAAGGCCGCGTTTAATTTATCGACATACGTTTGATGATGCTTAGAATAATGTATTTCCATTGTTTGAGCATCGATAAAGGGCTCGAGGGCATTATAGTTGTAGCCCAGTTCAGGCAAGGTATATTTTTGCATAGTAGTATAATATATTATTAGATATGGTGATTATAGCATAACTATGATATCTTTTACCCATATGGCGTCAAAATCTAAAAAAATAAAAGCAAGAGTTATTGTTGGCCTTTCCGGTGGCGTTGATTCATCAGTCGCGGCCGCTTTACTTATTAAACAAGGCTACGGCGTCATTGGTGTTTTTATGCGTAATTGGTCCGAAGATTTTGGGGAATTTTCTTGCAGTTGGACGCAGGATTTGGAAGATGCGCGCCGTGTTGCCCAACTTTTAGGAATACGTTTTTATGTTTGGAATTTTGAAAAGGAATATAAAAAAGAAGTCATTGGTTATTTTTTTCGTGAATATCAAGCGGGACGAACGCCAAACCCGGATGTTATGTGCAATCGTGAAATTAAATTTAAGTTGTTTTTACATAAAGCTCTTGAGTACGGCGCCGATTACGTAGCGACAGGTCACTACGCTCGCGTTACTCATCACGATGGCGTCTATCACTTATTACGTGGTAAAGACACCAATAAAGATCAAAGTTATTTTTTATGTACGCTTGGACAAAAACAATTAAGCAAAACCTTATTCCCGATTGGCGACTATACTAAACTGCAGATTCGTGTCTTGGCCAAAAAATTAAAATTACCAACTTTTGATAAGCCAGATTCGCAGGGAATTTGTTTTATTGGTGAAATTAATGTCCATGACTTACTTAAACAAAATATCAAAATGAAACCGGGTAACATTATTGACGGTAACGGGAAAATAGTAGGCAAACATGAAGGTTTACCCTTATATACGATTGGACAGCGTGGTGGCCTTGATATTGGAGGCACAGGACCGTATTATGTGGTAGCTACAGACCAAAAGAAAAACACAGTCATTGTCAGTAATGATCCTCACGATCAATTATTATGGCGAAAAACTTGTGTGGTTGGCGAAATGACCTGGACTAGAAAAATGCCAGTTCCAAAAGCGTGCTCAGTTAGCATTCGTTATCGTCATCCAGCTTACGCCGCGGAACTAGAAGTTTTAAAAAATAAGAAAATAAAAATAAATTTTAAAGAAGCGCAACGAGCAATAACACCAGGACAGTTAGCTGTATTTTATAAGGGTGACGAGTTACTTGGCTCGGCGGTTATTGAAAAAGTGTTATAATTAAATTCTATGCGTCAAGAAATTGAAGTTAAAGCTAAGGTTAGTAATTTGCAAGCAGTTGAAGAAAAACTCCTTGAACGTGGTTGTATTTTTTCCGAACCATTGATTCAAAAAGATATTACTTTTGCTAATGTTGACGATAAAGAATATGATTCTTTGGTGGCTGGTTTAAATATATTACGCATTAGAAATCAGAATGGAAAATATATTTTTACTGTTAAACAGACTGGTATTAACGACTTAGATTGTCTGGAGAGAGAAACAGAAATTTCAGACCCACATGAAATGGAACAAGCTTTAATTCTTATGGGTTTTCATGAAGCTGTACGGATAAATAAAGTTCGGCGCAAAACTAATTTAGATGGATATGAAATTTGTTTGGATCAGGTTGAAAATTTAGGAAATTTTGTTGAAGTAGAAAAGATTACTAAAAATGAAGATCCGGAAAAAGTACAAGCTGAATTGTTTGAATTTTTAAAGCAATTTGGCGTTACAGAAGGGGATAGAGTTATGGATGGTTATGACACGCAAATTTACCGACTACAAAGTAAAAAGTAAATGAAGAATTTTAAAAACCGTTGAGAATTTCTCAACGGTTTTTTTATAACACTCTGTAATACTATTCATGCAAAGATCCGCTCAAATCAAATAGTTTATCTAAAATATGGGTTAGTGGAACATTAGATAAAATAATAATGGCAGCTGCGAGCACAAGACAAATAAAGAGTGAAATGAAAAGAACATTACTTGAGTTACGGAGAAAACTGGTATTGCGCATTATTACCCTTTCTAAATTTTTAAAAATTATAAGTAAAAAATTAATAATTGTCAAGCGTTTAAAGCCACTTTTATTTTTTCAGCCATCTCTGCCATTTCTTCACTACTCATTTTTATTTTGTGCAAAGAATCTAATTCGCCGACATTGTTAATCGGAATCAAATGAACATGAGCATGATCTTCAATACCCAGCCCTTCAATAACCAAGCCGATTCGTTTAGCTTTTGTTATTTCTAATAACTTTTTAGAGATTTTTTTTATTACTAAAAATAAAGCTTGATATTCATCATCAGATAAATCAAAAATATAGCCAACTTCTTTCTTAGGAATAACCAAAAGATGACCTGGGTTATTCGGATTAATATCTAAAATTGCAAAATGATGATCATCTTGCCAAAGAATTTCCGCCGGAATTTCTTGATTTAAAATTTTAGTGAAGAGACTCGACATAGTGTTTAACTATTTTTTCAACGTCAGCGACATTTTCCGTTTGCATTAATTGTATACGTAATTCCTTAGCGCCGTCAAAGCCGTTGGCGTACGCTTTATAATGTTTACGCATAATATGAAACGATTTATGCTCTCCCAAAAGTTCTTCAAAAAGATACGTGTGTTCAAGCATGACTTCTAGTTTTTCTTTGATACTGGGAATTTTTTCACTAAATAACCACGGGTTACCAAAGATAGCGCGACCCAGCATAACGCCGTCACAACCCGTTTCTTTAACTTTATTACGCGCGTCAGTTACATCAACAACATCGCCATTGCCAATAATCTTGACGCCCGAGCCTTTAGCAATATCCACAGCTTCTTTAATTGTTTCCCAACGTGCTGGAACTTTGGACATTTCTTTGCGTGTTCGGCAATGAATAATAATGGCTTCAGGTTTTTCTTCGAGTAACACCGGTAACCATTCGTTTAACGTATTTTTTACATCACCAATACGAGTTTTAACGGAAAGCGGTAAATTTGGAGCGCCGGCTTTGGCGGCGCGCATTAATTCGCGGGCCAACTCTG
>CAYRGL010000051.1:0-3103 GCA_964423915.1 uncultured Gammaproteobacteria bacterium
GTAAGATGCCATTTTCTTTGATTCTACTTGATGAAATCGAAAAAGCTCATCCGGATATTTTAAATTTGTTTTTGCAAGTTATGGATGATGGTCGTTTAACTGACGGGCAGGGGAGAACGATTGATTTTACCAATTCGATTCTCATTGCGACTTCCAACGTTGGTTCAGCCTTAATACAAGAAAATGTCAGAGCCGGTAAATCAATGGAAGTGATTAAAGAAGAGCTGGTTGAAAAAGAATTAGTTAAAGCTATGCGTCCAGAATTAATAAACCGTTTTGACGGCGTCATTATCTTTAAGCCTTTAAGTCAAGAAAATGTTGTGTCAATTGCTCGTATGATGTTGAAAAAAATCTCTAAAATGTTGGATTCAAAAGGCTATGGCTTTTCAATTTCTGATGCTGCTGTAACTAAACTAGCTGAACTTGGTTTTGAACCTGAATTTGGTGCTCGTCCGTTACGTCGTTTATTGCAAGAAAAAGTTGAAGACGCTATTGCCACAAAAATTTTAGAAGGCGGCATAGCTCGTCGCGATACGATTGTTATGAATGACGATCTTTCTCTTTCTATAACTAAAGCAGAAACGATTTAGTATGTTTTATTATATTTTTGCTTTAGGCACGATTCTCCTTTCTTTTTTGGTTACTCGATTAGTACAGGAATTTGCTCTGCATAATAAAATTGTTGACTTACCCGATCAAGCACGTAAGAAACATGAACATCCCGTTCCGCTTTTGGGTGGTATTGGAATTTTTATTTCTTTAGCGGTGGCGCTCTATGGCGGACGCGTCATTATTCTCTCTGGTAATTTAGAGCCGCGTCATTGGTATGGCGTTTTAATTGGTGCGTTTATTATTGTTATCGGTGGCATTATTGATGATATAAAAAAATTAAAGCCGATTCAACAATTTTGTTTTGCTGTCGCGGCGGTTATTGCAGTAGTGATTGGCGGCGTAGGCATCGCCAAAGTTACAGATCCTTATGGCGGATTATTTTATTTAAGTTCGTGGATGATCCCGGTTTTTTCCATGCTGTGGATTTTAGGCATGATGTACACGACAAAATTACTCGATGGCGTTGACGGTTTAGTTTCATCAGTTGGTGCCGTGGGCGGCATTGTGATTTTTTTGTTTACCAGTACCACACGTTGGTTGCAACCCGATATTGCATTTGCGGCTTTGATGTTTAGCTCGGCCTGTTTAGGATTTCTACTATTAAATTGGCCACCGGCAAAAATATTTTTAGGAGAGTCGGGTTCTTTGCTGGTAGGTTTTGTGCTGGGAGTTCTCTCAATAATTTCAGGCGGAAAAATTGCTATTGCTCTATTAATTATGGGTATTCCAATTTTAGACGTGGCTTGGACCATAGTGAGAAGAATTATAGCTAGACAAAATCCGTTTAAAACTGCTGATCGTAAACATCTTCATTTTAGACTCTTGGATGCGGGTTTAGGCCAAAGAACGACGGTGATTTTATATGCGAGCGTGTCATTATTGTTTGGCTTAAGTACCTTATTTTTACAAAGTCGTGGAAAATTTTTAAGCCTCATAGTACTTGGATCGTTAATGGCCCTATTGATAATCGTTGTTAATTGGCTTGACAGGAGAGCAAAACTTCGATAAACTAAGACCATTGTTAAAAAAATACATTTATGAAATTTGCTGTAATTAAGACTGGCGGTAAGCAATATACTGTCAAAGAAAAAGACATTCTCTCTATTGAGAAACTTAAAAGTGATGACGGCGCCGTTGTTTCTTTTGACACTCTGATGATTTTTGATGATAAAGGTGAAGCCGAGCTTGGTAGCCCGAGCTTGGGTGAAAAAGTTCAGGGCAAAGTGATGGCTACGGCCAAAGCTGATAAGATAATGGTGGTAAAATTTAAGAACAAAACCCGTTATCGCCGCAATGTTGGACATCGTCAGATTATGACCAAAGTCCAAATCACTAAAATAGCTTAAGCTACTTAAAAACAGCCTCCTTTTGGGGGCAGTTTTTTTATTGACAAAAAGCCAAAATAAGACTTAAATACAAGCAGAAAGGAGTTAATAGCACATTGAAAAAAATAAAAGTAGTCTTAGTCCTTTTAGCCATCTGTGTTGTCATTATATTGCTGGGAAAAAGTGTTTTTATTACTCCTGTTTCAATAGGAAGTGAAAAAGCACGGATTATCTGTTTGCCCACATATGACAAAACTAATATTCCGGTCAAGGAAATCCATATTATTTGTAACGATGATGCTGATGTTGAAATCGGCTTTATTCGCGAGCAAGTCATCAAAATGGTTAATTATGACCCGTGTTTTGATGGTTATGTTCTGACATTAAGATTAAACTTTGCTCATACTGATTTAGATGACACGTGTTCTATTCAGTATATAAAGCAGGATCTTAATAATAGACCGGACTGGCTTGATCTTAGCTGTTATCTTGGCAATGCCTCGATGATTGACTATGAATCCCTGTTTGTAAAAACGGAAAGGACATTCTTCGATATCGAAACAGATTAAGAAGAATGACTTTAATTTAAAATGTCACTATTTTTAGTAGTGGCATTTTTTATATTTCATTTCTATATTTTAAAGCGTTGTCGAGAGTTAGGCCGTCGGCGTATTCAATGTTGGCGCCTGAGGGCAAACCTTTAGCCAGACGAGTAATTTTAATACCTGACGGTTTAACGAGCTTGGCTAAATACAGTGCGGTTGTTTCTCCTTCTAGAGTTGGGTTTAACGCTAAAATTAATTCTTTGGGTTTTAACTGTTTAATGCGAGCAACCAAACCTTTGACATTAATATTTTCTGGACCAATATGATCAATGGTGTTGATTGTTCCGCCCAAGACAAAGTATAAACCTTTATAGTTATTAGTATCTTCTAAGACAAATAAATCTCGTTCATCCGCCACGACACAAAGTACACTTTGATCTCTATTAGAATCAGAACAAATTGAACAAGGATCTTTTTCCGTAAAACCGCCACACATCGAACACTTGATAATATGTTCTGGCAAATTTTTTAAGGCCTCAGAAAATTCATTACATAGTTCTGGTTTTTGTTTTAATAAATAAAAAACATACCGTTCGGCAGTTTTTGGTCCAACTGAAGGTA
>CAYRGL010000051.1:3203-4826 GCA_964423915.1 uncultured Gammaproteobacteria bacterium
ACTTTTTTAATAACTTCGTTAATAGCATCGCGTGTCGCATTAGCCGCTTGCAAACCAACCAAACTTTCAGCAACGCTTAAATTGGTAATTTCTAAGTTGCCATTCATAGTTACACTGACGCCATTTTTTTCAACCGTCGCCGATTCTCCTGACAAAGCATTTTGCATTGTTTTGGCTTGGCTACGTAGATCTTTGATTTGTTTAAGTTTTTCAAACATATATTTTTAATTATTCTTCACCTGCTGGATCCGGAGGAATTTCATATTCTCCTTTAGCAAGATTTTTAAAGCTGACAGTTTCTTCATCAAAGTATAAATCAACTTTGCCGACTGGTCCATTACGATGTTTGGCGATGTAGAGTTGCGCGGTATGTTTTTCCGCCTCTGACAATTCTTCAATATTGTAACCTCGGTCTGCGGCTTTGCGATAAATAAACATAACAACGTCAGCATCTTGTTCAATTGAGCCTGATTCGCGCAAGTGAGCTAATCGAGGAATTGCGGGACGAGTTTGTTCAACGGCACGAGAAAGCTGTGACAAAGCCAAGACTGGAATGTTTAATTCTCTGGCGATACCTTTAAGCGAACGGGTAATTTCGGCAACTTCTTGTACGCGGTTATCGCCATAGCGACTGCGGCCTTCCATTAACTGCAAATAGTCAATCACGAGCAACTCAAGTTTATGTTCCATTTGCAAACGTCGCGCCTTGGTACGGATTTCCATAATATTGGCGCTTGGCGAGTCATCAATAAAAATCGGCACTTCGGACAAGACTCCCATGGCTTGTCCAATACGCGAGAAATCGTCAGTTTCTTGTTTATCAGAAAGTTTTCCGGTACGCATTTTCCATAAGCTAACGCCGGCTTCAGCGCAAAGCATGCGGTCTACCAATTGTTCTTTGCTCATTTCCAAAGAAAATACTCCAACCGCGGCTTTATTTAAAATAGCGGCTTGACGAGCAATATCTAAGGCAAGGGAAGTTTTTCCCACTGAAGGACGTGCCGCTAAAATAATCAAATCGGATTTTTGCAAACCAGCCAGCAAGTTATCAAGATCAGTAAAACCAGTGGCTAGTCCTCGTAATTTGCCGGATTGTTTGTGTAATTCATCAATACGATCAAAAGCTTGGCTGAGCAAAGCATCGATTGGTTGAAAAGCCTGTTTTAAAAACTTTTGCGAAACATTAAAAAGTTTTCGTTCGGCATCATCAAGCAATTTATCAATTTCCTCATCTTCATTAAAGCCCATGTCACCGATTTCCGAAGCAGCGGCAATCAAACGACGTAGTGTCGCTTTGCGTTGTACAAGTTCAGCGTAGTAGGTAACGTTAGAGGCGGTGCCGACAGCATTGGCCAGACTCGCTATATAAGCGCGTCCGCCAATTGATTCAAGCATGCCTTTTTCTTCAAGCTTGGATGTTAAACTTAAAATATCAATTGGTTCTCGCTTGCTATAGAGTTCGCGCATGGACGCATAAATTTGACCGTGTGCATCTTTATAAAAATCTTCCGGATTTAAGGTATCACCAACTTTAACAATAACGTTTTGATCAATTAAAAGAGAACCAAGAATAAAGGTTTCAGCCTCGAGGTTTTGCGGTGGTAGTTTTTTGAGTTCTTCTTT